>SHYW01000053.1 GCA_009692615.1 Deltaproteobacteria bacterium
ATAAAGCTCCACTGTGAACATCCTTCCAGCCTCCCGATGCCATTCAATAACATCGAGACAGCCTACAGGACCGGTACACTTTTGACCCGCCATTTTCTGCCAGATCTTTGCCGGTTCAGTGGTACACTTTACGCCCGCGATTTATAGTTGATCGATTGGTCGTTGTCGGACGAAGGCCAGAGCGTGGTGACGAGCTTCGGCCGCGTCGTGCTGCGCAAAGGCGTCAAACCAAGATTTCCCGAGCTCATGGAAAAAGAGATGTTCGTCGCCGACGGAGATTTTCTTGGGCCGATATTGGAGGAGAGTGCCCGCGAGTTCAGGCAGATCTTTCTGGGCGGACGATGAAACTGAGTCACCAGCCGGATTCTCTCGTTCCGATTATCCCGAACATCGGCAATCGAAGAGTTAACCACGAAAAGCACGAAATACACGAAAATTAGATCCGAGATTGTTCGTATGCTTGGTGTTTTTCGTGGTTGATCTCCTCCCTCCCAACCATCGTTGCTGGGCCGTGGCCGTGGGATTCTTGGCATAGCCAAAGCGTTGTTATACAGTCAGCCGGGCCGGTGGCGGAATAGATTTTCCGTGGGCGAGTGAACATCTGGAATCAGGAGGATTGGATGGAAGTAAAGTCGATCAAGGATCGTCACACCGAACTGATGATGCAGAGCGTCAAGTTCGCCAAGGATGAGCAGGGGCGGCGTAAGGGGCAGGAAGTTCTTTTCAAATGGGCCGACGTCGAGAAGCAGCTGGGCGAGCATAAACATATTTATGTCGTCGATGCGCGGCTGGGCTCGAACAACCACACGCATCGGCTGTGGTACGACGTGATTCCGCCGCACACCGAAGAAGGCCAGGAGTGGAAGTCCCTCGGCCATCGCCATACGGTGGAGGCGATCATTTATTTTCTCAAAGGCCACGGCCACAGCATCATCGACGGCGTGCGCTACGATTGGGGGCCGGGAGATTTGCTCAGCGTGCCGATGTTTTCCTGGCATCGCCATATCAACGACGGCGATGAGCCGGTGCTGCGCATCGCTTCGACCACCGGGCCGCTGTCGCTGGGCTTGGGCCAAGCGGTTTACGAAGACGAACGCTTCCCGGAATTTTGGATCTACGCGCAAGAAGGCGAAGACGCGCGGAAGACTTTGATCCCCGGCGGCGGTGGCACGGTTGAAACCGCGAAGATCGGTAATAACCGCGCGGCTGAGATGTACGCCGAACAGGTCGCCTTCGCCATGCACGAGGAGCAACTGCGGCGCGACAGCAAGGTGTTGGTCAAGCAGAAAGATCTCGTCTTCGCGCCGACGGCGATGGGCAATCTCGCCTACGTGGTCGATCCGCGCATCGGCTTTCACGCCAAGGCGTTGGGCGTGGTGATGGCGGAGATCCCGCCCGGCAAACGTTCCGGCGCCCACCGCCATTTATATGACGAGATCGATCTGGTGGTCGGCGGTAAAGGCAAAGTGATCGTCGAAGACAAAGAGTACGACTTCGGTACGCTGGACGTGTTATCGATTCCGGTGTTCCAGTGGCATCAGTATTTCAACACCGGCAGCGAGCCGCTGCGGATTCTCGGCATCAATACGCGCTTGGCGATGGATAATCTCGGTTTGTCGTTGACCCATCAGGGCGAGCATGCGGATTATGTGTGAGGCGGTTTTCTAAACCCTCTCCCTTTGGGAGAGGGCAGGGCGACCGCCGGTCGCCCCTACAAGAGCCCTCATCTCAGTCCTCTCCCAGAGGGAGAGGAAGTTGGAAAGTACAATATTCAATTCCGATGATGATATCGAAGGCGTTGTAATGATTCGTTTCATTGCGCTGTTGCTGTTGTCGATTATCGCATTGCCGCTTGATGCCAAAACGGCGGAAGTCGATTTGGCGCGCAAGGAAGGCGAGGTCGTGCTTTACACCACCATGGTGTTGTCCGACTTCCAAGTGTTTCAGCGGGCGATCGCCAAGAGATATCCTTTTCTCAAGGTCAACCATGTGCGGCTGGGCGCGGCGACGTTGGCGGTGCGCGCCATCGCCGAGTTTCGCGCCGGCAAGCAGTTGACCGATGTCTTCGGCCATACTCCCGATTCGATGAATTACCTGCGGGACATCGGCCTCCTGGCGCAGTACGTCAGTCCCGAGGTTAAGTTTCTCCATCAAGGTTATATGGATCCCAAAGGTTTTTGGACCGGTATCAACACCGATATTTTGGTTACCGGCGTCAACACGACGCAGATGTCGCTGGCCAAGGCACCGCGTAGCTACGCCGACTACTTGAAACCGGAGTACAAAGGAAAAATCGCTTTTCACATCGGTACGAATAATCCGCTCATCGGCATGACCGAGCTGCGCGGCGAAGAGAAAGCGCTGGCGTTCATGCGCGCCTTCGCCAAGCAGGGGCTGATCGCGCACAACGGCTATACGAAAATATCCCAGCTGCTCGCCGCCGGGGAATTTCCCATCGTCGCGTTCATGCAGGTGACCAAGCTGGAAAAAATTCGCGAGCGCGGCGGCCCAGTCGACTGGCTGACCCTCGATCCATCTTTCGCCACGGTGTCGTCGGTGGCGATCGCCAAAAACGCGCCCCATCCCAACGCGGCTCGGCTGCTGGTGGATTTCTACTTGTCTGAAGAGGGGCAGAAGGCGCTGCGCGAGATCGATAAAATTCCCTTGCGCAAGGGCGTCGAGGCCGACTCGAAACGGGTCGCCGAGTTGGTCGAGCGCACGCCCCATGTGATTAAATATGAAGGCGACGCCGGCAAGCAGATAAAACTATTCAATGAAATATTTTTGGGACGGTGAAACGGCAAGGGCGACCGCCGGCCGCCCTTGCAAGAGCCCTCACCTCGATCCTCTCCCAGAGGGCGAGGAAGTAAGAGGCTCGACGCTACCTTGGAGTAAACGATGGAAGTGAAATTCGGACTTTTCAGTTGTGATTCCCACGCGCAGTTGGACCGCGACGCGTGGACCAAGAGATTGTCCAAGGCGAAGTGGGGCGAGCGGATTCCGCAGATCGTCGAAGTCGACGAGGCCGGCAAGAAGGTCGATCGTTGGATGGTCAACGGCAAAGTGCGTAGCGAGTGGGTGTGCAACTGTCCGGCGGCGATGGAGGGCGGCGTGGCGCGCGGTTATTACCCGAAGCGCTGGGAGGAAGTCCCGAAGATTGTTTACGATCCGACGGAACGGTTGAAAGCTTTGGACGACGATCGCGTCGACGGCGAAGTGCTCTATCCCAACGGTCCGGTGTCGAACTTCGCTTTTTTACAGGCCGATGCCGAGTTCGAACTAACTTGCGTGCAGGCGTACAACGACGCCCTCGCCGAGTGGCGCCAAGTGAGCGACCGCTATGTGCCGGTGGCGATCATTCCTTATATGAGCGACATCGACGTTGTCGTCGCCGAAGTCGAGCGCGCGGTCAAGCTCGGCCATCGCGGTGTGGTTATGCTGGCCGAGCCGGCGTTTACGAAAAAAGGTTTAAGGCGCATGAACGATCCGTTTTGGGAGCCGCTGTGGGCGTGCTGCGCCGACTTGGGCGTGCCGATGCATTGGCATGGCTCTTCCGGTTTGGTCGAGCAGTTGTCGCTGCCGAAATGGGACGGCTTCACCAAAAAAGAATTTCACACCGTCTCGACTTCGCGTTTATGCGCGACGCCGGCGCAGTTGATTCCCAATTTAATTTTCTCCGGCATTCTCGACCGTCATCCGCGCCTCAACTGGGCCTGCGCCGAAACCGGTTTCGGCTGGGTGAGCTACGTGCTCGAAGCCAGCGATCACGAGTGGGAGCAGCGCCAGCTGTGGAAGGAAGGGATCAAAACCAAACCGAGTGAAGTGTTTCGCCGGCAAATCTACGTCGACTTCTGGTACGAGAAGGCCGGCATCGAACTGCGCGAGCTGGTCGGCGTCGACAACATCATGTGGGAGTCGGACTATCCGCATATCGCCGCGACTTATCCAAAATCATGGAGCTTCGTCGAAGCGTCGCTGGTCGGCGTGCCGGAAGATGAGCGGAAGAAAATGTGCTATGGCAATGCGCTACGGTTGTACGGGCTGGTTTGAGCAGCCTCGTTCTTGGTCGTCATGCCGGTGAAAACCGGCATCCAGGTTGTGGTTGTGCGGCACGCTTGAATGCTGGATACCGGCCTTCGCCGGTATGACAGATAGGAAGACAGAAATCGTTTTTCGATGAAAGCATAATTTACATGACAACAACGAATTCATTCATCAGCGTCGACGAACATGTGCAGGAACATCTCGATGTTTGGACCAAGCGATTGTCTTCGGCAAAGTGGGGTAAGCGCATCCCGCATGTCGAGGAAAATTCCAACGGCGTCGAGCGCTGGTTTGTTGATGGCCGCGAAGTTCCGCTCAACGGCGTCGCCGATTGCGGCGCGGCGATGGCCGAGCGGACGAACAATCCACAGCGTTGGTCCGAAGTCCCCTCGGTCGTTTACGATCCTAAAGAGCGCTTGAAAGCGATGGACGCGGCGGGCATCGATCATGCCGTGCTCTATCCGACCATCGCTGGTGTCGGCGGGCAAACTTTTGGGTGCATCGAAGATTCAGAATTAGAACTGGCCTGCGTGCAAGCCTACAACGACTGGGTGATTGAAGAGTGGGCGAGGGTGAGCCCGCGGTTCATTCCACAGTGCATCGTGCCGCTGTTTCCAGCTGATGCCGCGGTGCGCGAGATTCGCCGCTGTGTGGCTAACGGTCACCGCGGCGTGATCTATCCGTCGATCCCGATGGAGCTGCGCGCCGTGCCGCATATCAACGACGCGGCTTACGATCCGATTTGGGCGGTGTGTCAGGAACTCAACGTGCCGATCTGTTTTCACGCCGGCGCGTCGAGCAAGATTCAGATTCCGGCTTACGAAGGCTATTCGCCGACTCTCGCCGCCGCGGTGCAGTCGATCACGCGGCCGGCGAGCTCGGTGTCGGTGTTGGTCAACTTGCTGATTTCGAAAATCCTCATGCGCTTTCCAAGTCTCAAAGTCGTGCTCGCCGAGAGCGGCCTCGGTTGGGGCGCTTATTTGCTGGAGTACACCGACTTTCAAGCCACCGGCGATCAGTTGCCGCAGAACGGTTACGAACTGATGCCGTCGGCGCTGTTCAAGCGGCAGTGCTATCTGGTCGGTTGGTACGATCGCGCCAGTTTGCGCGTGCGCGATTACATCGGCACGGAAAATATTCTCTGGTCGAGCCAGTTTCCCCAGGCGACTTCGACTTGGCCCAACACGCAAGCGGCGCTGGCGAAAAGTTTTGACGGTGTGAGCGAGAGCGATAAACGTAAGATACTTTGGCACAACGCAGCCAAGCTGTATAAGATCGAACGCACCGGCTAGACCGTTTTGTCCTCTCTCCCCTTGCGGGAGAGAGTTAGAGTGAGGGGTGTTTTCGATCCGGCACCCTCACCTCAATCCTCTCCCGTCGAGGGAGAGGATGTAAGATTGAAGATTCGCAAGGTTGAGATGCTCAGTTCTATTTTTCCAACGAACTAGCGAGAGAAAAGCTGTAGAGGATAGTTTAATGTCCCATTGGCCGAAAATACGCCCGACTATCGATGAGATGGTCAACCAACAGTTCGATACCCCTGAGTTCAAGAAACTCTTTGCGGTAACGCTCACCCCCGGGCGGGTCGCCATCTATCAGAACCACATGACCTTCTACGCCAACAATCGGCGCGACTGCTGGGCGTTCGTCGCCGGTAAAGCGCCCCTCGACGTCAAGCGCGCGATCTGGGCGCACGAGAAAGACGAGCTGATTCACGACGAGCGCATGGGGCGCGCCCATGTGACCGAGGATGATTTGCAAGCGGGCGATGAATCTATGCTCAATCCCGGCGCTAAAGCTGCTTACTATGTTTGGCTTTACTGCACGCGCGACAAACCGTGGCTCGAAGGGTTGATTTATTCGCATATTCTCGAGCGGCGCAACAACAACGCGATTGTCAAAGGCGGCGGCTTGGTCGAGCGCTGGAAGCGCAAGCAGCGGGCGGAAATGGGAAACAAGACAGCGGACAAAGATTTTCAAACCGAAGTGCATGCGGTCGCCGACGAAGATCATTCGGATATCTTCGAGCCGATTTTTCAACGCTACGTCGACAGCGAAGCGGCTGCGCAAGCGGTGCTGGCGGCGACGCGGGACGGCTTGGTGATCGATCGCGCGTTGCGCGGCGCCCTGGCGGATGCGATGTTGGCGGTGGAGTGAATTGAATATTTATTAGATGTATTTGAGCCGGCGTGAAACTTAGCACCCCTACTCTAACTCTCCTCCGTCGAGGGGGAGAGAATCGGATTCGCAGGCCGCGGTAAAGTCGGCGCTGTAGACTATGGAGTGTGTGAATGTCCAGTAACAATGAAACCTATGACATGCTGCTCAAGCTGGTGAAGACGCGCCACAGCGTGCGCAAGTTCAAAGCCGATCCGATTCCTGAAGATACCATTAACAAGATTCTCGAAGTCGCCCGCTGGGCGATGTCGGGGGCCAACTCGCAGCCCTGGGAGTTCATCGTCGTCACCGATCCCAAAACTAAAAAAGAGCTACGCGACGCTTACTCGGAATACAACACGGATCTTATTTTCTGGATGGAGCAGCAGCGCGAGTACAGCTTGCGCCATCCTTCCTATCAAGTGAAAAACGACCCGCATGAATCGCTGCGCTTCAACAAAGCCAAGGCCAATTGGCATGAAGCGCCGGCGGTCATCGTCGTGTTGGGCGATGGCCGGCGCCAATGGGGCACGGTGATGGGCGCGCATACTTTTGGCCGCGATCAATCGCACTTGACCGACGGCTTGGCGAATGCTTCTTTCTTGCTCCATCTCGCCATCGCGTCGCTCGGCTTAACTTCCGAATGGGTGTCGATTCACATCGAGGAGCCGCACAAACGCATTCTCGGCGTGCCGGACCTGCTAAAACTTTATCTGATCATACCGATCGGCTACCCAGACGTTTCTAGCCGAGGCGAAGGCGTGCGCCGGCCGCTTGAGGATATGGTCCACCGCGAGCGCTACGACATGAGCAAGTACATGTCCAATGAGGATGTGATCAAGTATCTCTACTCGCTGCGTGAAGCGACGGTGCCGATCCACTCGGCGTCGCGCTCGGTTAAGGCGGACGAGAAAACCTAACCAAACATAAATGAAAAAAAGATGACTCGCGCAAAGATCCAAAGGGCATCAAGACAAAAATTCGAAGCACGAAATTCGAAATCCGAAACAAATTCAAATGACCAAAAAACTAAATGTTACAAACAACCCTGATTCGGATTCCTCGTTTTGGATTTTCCACATTTTGGATTATTTTGGCCGCGTTTGTTTCGGATTTCGGATTTCGTGCTTCGGATTTATTTCGCAGGCGTACCGGCGCAGTAAATTTGTTTAAGTCGTTCTGTTTATCATGTCAAAGGTAAGAATCTAAATGGCCCTGTCCCCCGTCAATCCGATCACCGTCGAGGTCGTGCGCAACGGCTTGGCGCATATCGCCAACGAGATGGCCACCGTGCTGCGCAAGACTTCCTACAACATGATGATCTACGAGGTGCGCGACTACTGCGTCGGCATCGTCGATCCCGATGGTAATATCTTGTCGCAAAATTTCGGCGCGCTGCCGATCTTTCTCGCCGATCTCGGCCCGGCCATCGTCGACGGCGTGCGCATGCATGGGCGGGACGGTTTCCGGCCGGGCGACGTGCTGCTGATGAATCATCCCTACGTCTGCGGCCAGCACTTAAACAATGTCGTGGTCTACACGCCGTTCTTTCATGACGGCGAGCTGGTGGCGTTTCTCGCCGTGCGCGCCCATTGGATCGACATCGGTGGCCGGCCCATGGGGTTCGGATTCAGCGGCACGCGGGAAGTTTATGAAGAAGGGTTGCAGTTTCGTTCGCTGAAACTTTATCGCGGCGAGCAGCTCAATCAGGAAATTTTTCAGATCATCACCGACAACGTGCGTTTCGCCGAATCTTCCCTGGGCGATCTGCGCGCGCAGATCGCCGCCTGCCGGGTCGGCGACCGCGGCCTCGGTGGACTGGTGAGCCGTTACCGTTTAAATTCATTCTTGCAATGCGTGCGGAAAATCTGGCAGCAGTCCGAAGCTTTGGCGCGCGAGCAAGTAGCGCGGATCAAGCCGGGCAGCTATGCAGCCGAGGCGTTGTTCGATAGCGACGGCGTTAATCTCGACAAGCCGGTGCCGCTGAAAGTCAAAGTAATAGTTGCCGGCAGCGACATGACCATCGATTTCTCCGAGATCAGCGAGCAAGTGGCGGGCTCGATCAATTCCGGCGAGTCGGGCGCGGTGGCGGCGGCGCGGGTCGCGTTCAAATCGTTAGTCGCACCCTATTCGCCTATCGACGAAGGCTGCTTTCGCGCTCTAAAAGTTATCATCCCGCCGGGAAAAATTTTGAGCGCCACCCCGCCGTCCCCGGTGGGTAACTGGAGCCGCACGCTGCCAACGGTGATCGATCTAATTCTCCGCGCGCTGGCGCCAGCGATGCCGGAGCGCGTCGCGGCGGGACATAAGGGCGACATGGGCGGCTACGCATTTTTCGGTGTCAATCCGAAAACCGGCAGAAGATTTCTCTGCCAGACGATCATGGGCGGCGGCTGGGGTGGACGCGCGCATGAAGACGGCGAGAACGCGACGGTATCGATGTGCCAGGGCGACGTGCAGAACGCGCCGGTGGAGTTGCAAGAAATTTATTATCCAGTCTTGATCGAGCGCCAACAATTGCGCGAGGGCAGCGGCGGCAGTGGAAAATTTCGCGGCGGCCTCGGCATCGAAGTTAGCGTGCGCGTGCTCTGCGACGCGTCGACCAATATCAACGTCGAACGCCAGCGCACCGCGCCTTGGGGATTGTTTGGCGGCGAGTGCGGCGAGAAGGCGAAAGCGTTGGTCAAACAATCGCCCGACGATCCGGGCATGTGGCTCACGAAAAAGCCGAACTATTCATTGAAGCAAGGCGGCAGCGTGACGTTCTTCACCGCGGGTGGCGGCGGGTACGGTGTCGTGCAAGAGCGCTCGGGAGAATTGATCGAGCGGGATGCGCGACTGGGTTACATGCCGGTGAAAATTAGTCGGTCGAGTGGCGGCGAGTGACATGCGAATGAATCGTTCAGAGCGAAGAAATCTTAACCCCCTCGCCCATTCCGATGGGAGAGGGCAGGGGTGAGGGCAAGGGCGACCGCCGGTCGCCCCTACAAGAGTCAAGGAAAAAGAAATGGCGAAACTGATGAAGAAAAAAATCACTCGGCGAGCTTTTTGCTCGCTGCTCTTGGCTCTTCCCTTTTCTGCTCGGGCGCAGCAGCCGAAGAAAGTTCCGCTCGTAGGGTATCTATCGTCGGGCAATGCAGCTAGTGAATCCGCCCGTTCCGAAGGAATTCGGCTAGCTCTGCGCGCGCGTGGCTACATAGAAGGACAGAACATTGCTACGGAGTACCGATATGGGGAGGGAAGGAACGATCGGCTTCCTGCGCTCGCGGCCGAGCTGGTGCGACTCAAGGTTGATATCTTCGTGGTAGCAGGAGGGACACCGGCGGTCCGAGTGGCCAAGAACGCGACCAAGACGATTCCCATAGTTATGGTGGGCGGTGGTACCGATCCTGTCGAGTCAGGGCTGGTTGACAGCCTTGCCCATCCCGGCGGCAACGTCACGGGCGTTACAAACCTGACCAGAAAACTAGGCGGGAAACGACTCGATCTGCTCAAAGAAGCGCTTCCCAAAGTTGTCCGTGTCGCGGTTATCCACGAAACTGCCAGTCCGGCTACTGCAATCGAGCTGAAAGAGATCCAGGCTGCGGCGCACGCGTTGAAGTTGACTATCTAGCCTTGGGAGATGCGAACTGCGGAAGATTTCGAGAAGGTATTCGCGGCATTAAACAAGCAACGCCCGGATGGACTCTACGTGCTCGATAGCCCACTACTGGGTGTTAACCGAAAACGGATCGTGGACTTTGCGTTAAAGAGGCGGTTGCCGTCGACGTACCAGAGCAGAGACGCTGTAGAGGCGGGCGGGCTCATGTACTACGGGGCGGACCAAACGGAAAGTTACCAGCGCATCGCGTATTATGTGGACAGAATCTTGAAGGGAGCTAAGCCCGCCGATCTGCCGGTGGAGCAGCCGATGCGGTTTGAGTTCATCATCAATTTGAAGACGGCTAAGCAGATCGGCGTGAACATCGATCCGAATGTAATGGCGCGGGCGACCAAGTTGATCAAGTGAATCGAGATCCTTCACGTTCGCTCAGAGCTTGCCCTGAGACGATCGAAGGGACAAGTTTTAGATTTTTGTCTGCGGGGCCGCTTTGTTGCGATATAAGAAAGCTGTTGAGTCAAACCGCGAGAAGGAAGTAAGCTTTGTGGTAAAAGGGTGAACGAACGATGAAGACGAACCACGTCAAAGACAACCTGCCGAAGGAGAAGATCGCCGAGTTCTGCCGCCGTCATCACATTCGCAAGCTGGCGGTGTTTGGCTCGGCGTTGCGAGAAGATTTTCGCCCCGACAGCGACCTGGACGTGCTGGTGGAGTTCGATCCGGAGCACACCCCTGGTCTGGCGTTTTTTGGGATGGAGCACGAGCTTTCCGAATTGCTCGGACGAAAGGTAGACTTGAACACGCCGCAGTTTCTGAGCCCCTACTTCCGCGACAAAGTGCTGGCAGAGGCGGAGGTGCAATATGCCGAGCCACGACACTAGCGTGCGGTTGCGCCACATGCTCGACGCGGCGCGCGAGGCGGCGCAAATGGCGCAGGGCAGGACTCGCGCGGATTTGGATACTGACCGTCCTCTCAACCTTTCGTTGGTGCGCTTGCTGGAGATCGTCGGCGAAGCAGCGAGCCGCGTTCCGGTTGGTGAGCGCGCACAATACTCTGGCATTCCGTGGGTGCAGATCGTCGGCCTTCGCAACCGGCTCATCCACGGCTACGACAACGTCGACTTCGACATTCTCTGGGAGATCGTCACCCAAGATCTCACGCCTCTGATTGCTGAATTGGAGAAGATATTTTCTTCGACGCCGTAGGGACGAAAAAACTGCTTCAACAGCGAGCACGGCACCTTTTGATAGCGACCAAGCGGATCGGCCTGACGATTCCGCCGGAGGTGCGAGTGGATAAAGTGATCAGAAATCAGAAATAATTTTTCGATTGCCACTTCCCTCTCCCGCAAAGTGGGAGAGGGCGAGGGTGAAGAAAAAATCAATCGAGGGAAAACACATGCATAAAAAAATCACTCGGCGAGCTTTTTGCTCGATGCTCTTGACTCTTCCCGTTGCAGCGCGGGCGCAGCAGCCGAAGAAAGTCTGGCGGATAGGGTATCTATCGTCGTTCGATTCGGCTCGTGAGTCCGCCCGTGCCGAGGCAATTCGGCTGGCACTGCGCGAGCGCGGCTACATAGAAGGACAGAACATCGCCATCGAGTACCGATATACGGAGGGGAAGCGCGATCGCGCCCCTGAGCTTGCCGCCGAGCTGGTGCGTCTCAAGGTTGATATCATCTTGGTAGCAGGAGGAGGCAGGATGATCCGGGCGGCCATGAATGCCACCAAGGTGATTCCCATCATCATGACGGGCCAAGGGATCGATCCTGTCGACGCAAGGCTGGTTGAGAGCCTTGCCCGTCCCGGCGGCAACGTCACCGGCGTTACAAACCTTGCCACTCTGCTAGGCGGTAAGCGGCTGGAGATCCTCAAAGAAGCCGTCCCAAAACTTGCCCGTGTCGCGGTTCTTTACGATCCAGCTCTTCCAAGCAATGTACTCAATGTGAAAGATGATCTCCCGGTCGCGGCGCGTGCGCTGAAGTTAACTATTCAGCCTTGGGAGGTACGAACTGCGGACGATTTCGATAGAGTTTTTGCCGCGATGGGTAAGCAGCGCCCCGATGGACTCTACGTGCTCGGCGGCGGGGTAATGAATCTTAATCAAAATCGGACAATCGGCTTTGCGTTAAAAAGCCGGTTACCCTCGACGTACAACGTCAGCGCCGCTGTAGAGGCCGGTGGACTCATGTACTACGGAGCGGACGTCGCGGAGAGCTACCAGCGCGTCGCATATTTCGTGGACAGGATTCTCAAAGGCACCAAGCCCGCCGAACTGCCCGTCGAGCAGCCGATGAGGTTCGAGTTCGTGATCAATAAAAAGACGGCGGATCAGATCGGTCTGACGTTACCGCAGTGGACGCTGATGAAGGCGACTAAGGTAATCAAGTAATGTTAACAGGAGGAAAAATCCTTGCCAACAATACTTCACTTCTCATTCGCGGATGGCGATTCTTTTTCTATGCCAATGAGGCCAATGAGCCAATTCATATCCATTGTCGGAAGGCCGAGAAAGAATGTAAATACTGGTTGGACCGGGCGAACTTTGGCGTCGCGGAAGCGTTTAGTTATCGGATGACCGGGAAAGACAAGCGAGAAGTCATAAAAATAATATTCGAGCACTTTGAGTATATCGAGAGCGAGTGGAACAAGTTCGAGAAGAGAAAACAATGAAAAAATATCATCACGTGAAAAACGTCCGTTTTGACAATCAGTTTCTCCTGTTGAATGTCGATGGTCGGGAGTACCGGGTCGATCTTTGGCAACATTCCAAGAAGCTTGCGGCGGCAGCCCAGCACGCGAAGGAAAAATTCGAGCTGTCGCCGTCGAGGTACGGAATTCACTGGCCGGAGTTAGACGAAGATCTTTCGATCGACGGAATGATCACGGCGGCGAAGGTGAGAAAGGCGGGATAGGAGCGACGACAAACTGAAAACAGCCAAACAGGTCGGCGTGGCCATCGCCCCGAATCTGTTGGCGCGGGCGAACAAGTTGATTAAATAGGCAACAGGCATTGGGCATTAGGCAACAGTAAGAATTACCGATTGCGATTCCCGCTCCCGTTGGGAAGGGGCCGGGGCGACGGGGATTGGGAATTCGGTAGTAGCTGGAACAGTTGAGAAGTACCATACAGGCAAAACTTTCGAGGTAATTATGGATCAACGAGCGGAATTCGATAAGCGGTTGACGCAAGTGCGCCAGGCGATGCGCGACAAAGGGTTGCAAACATTGCTGGTGCACGATTCGGGGCGGCATAATTTTTTGCGCATGAACTACGTCGCCTATCTGACCGACTTCATCAGCGTCGGTCCGGAGACGATGTTGGTGATTTCCATCGATGACGCGCCGGTGCTTTATCTGGCGCCAGTGTGGGACATCGCGCGGTCGCGGGAAGAATCGTTCGTTTCGGACGTGCGGCCGTTCAAAGAATTTCACGCGCGCTTGCCGAATATTTCCGGCAAGGTCGGGTTGGTGGGGCGCGAGGCGATGCATGTCGATTTGCACGACGAGATCGTCAAAGCGCTCAAGCAGACGCCGGTCAACGCCAAAGACATCATCGAGAGCATGGCGCGTTGCAAAGGGCCGTTCGAGCTGGAGCGTATGCGGCGCGCGGCGGCGATCGCTGATGCCGGCGTGCATGCTTTGCACGAAGACGCGCGGCCGGGCTTGAAAGAATACGAGCTTGCCGCCATCGTCGAATACAAAATGCGTTCGCTCGGCGCCGAGGATAATTTCGGCATGGTGGTCGCCAACAGTCACAACCAAGCGCTCCATCCGCCCACCGACCGTGTCGTACAATCCGGCGACATCATCATCGGCGAGATCACGCCATGCATCGGCGGGCTGTTCGTGCAGATCTGCCGCACGGTGGTGCTCGGTGAGCCGGCGCCGGTGGTACGCGAGAAATACGCGATCCTCCACAAAGCGATGGGCTTGGGCATGGAAGCCGCGCAGACCGGCGCGCCGGCCAGCGCGGTCGCCAAAGCGATCAACGGGACGTTCATCGAATATGGCTACGAACAATATTGCCGCCCGCCGTTCATGCGCGTGCGCGGACATGGACTGGGCTGCGGCGCCTTCGCACCGGGCAGCTTGGAAGACGACAATAAGACTAAGCTGGAAGAGGGTATGACCTTCATCATTCATCCCAACCAATATTTTCCCGAGACCGGTTATCTGACGCTGGGCGATACGGTGGTGATGACCGAGACCAAAGCCGAGTCGTTGATGAAGTCTTCTTGGGAAATCTACATCAAAGACTAGCCAAACATATTTGAAAATTTGGGATCACAAAATTCGAAGCACGAAAGCGGCCCCGCGGACCGAAACAAATTCAAATGACCAAAAAACTAAATGTTCCAAACAACTCTGATTCGGATTCCTCGTTTTGGATTTTCCGTAGTTTGGATTATTTTGGCCGCGTTTGTTTCGGTCCGCGGGGCTTCTTTCGTGCTTCGGATTTCGAATTTATTTCGCAGGCGTACTGGCGCGGTAAATTCGTTGAAGTCGTAAATAGGATTCGTAATTGATGAGGCAAAGATGATATTCGGACGACACTCAGTATTAAAAAGAGGCTGTTCTACTTGGGATCCTGAGCTGGTGCCGCAGGCGGAGTTCCAGGCGCGGCTCGATCGGCTGCGCCAAGATATGGCGCTGCTGAATTTGGACGCGCTGGTGATTTACGGCGACAATTACTCTTTTGGCGATCTCTGTTATCTGACCAATTACTTTCCCAAGGTGCGCGGCGGTATCGCGGTGGTGCCGCGGGACGGCGCGATTTCCTTGCTCATCAACATCGGCAGCCGCGATGTGCCGTTCGCCAAGACGCTCACTTGGGTCGAAGACGTGCGTGCGTCGAACCTGGTCGGCGCCGACGGCGCCAAGCTGATAAAAGAGAAGGGGTTGGAAAAAGCGCGGCTCGGCTTGGTCGACTCCGGCCAGGGCTTTCCGCTGCCGCAGCTCGAAGATATGAAATACGCGCTGCCCGAAGCGGCCTGGGGAAATATGCCTTCATTGTTGCAACCGATCCGCTTGCACAAAGGCACGCGCGAGATCGCGGCGATGGCGCAGGCCGGTCGATTACTTAAAGAAGTTTGCGACGGCGCTAGTCAATTCATCAAGCCTGGACGAAAAGAATATGAGATCGTCGCCGACATCGACCGCTTGGCGCGCGACAAAGGCGCCGAAGACATTCGCATTCTCGCCGGCGCGCAGCGTTTGAATCCGCCGAGCTTCAAGCAAGCGGCGAGCATCGGTTCGCACTGGGCGGTTTATCTCGCCGTGCAGCATGAGCGCTATTGGGCCGAAGCGGGGCGGACTTATTTTTTGTCCGCCGATGACAAACTTCGCAGCACTTACACGCGCGCTCAGGAAATCGTCGCGGCGATGGCGAAGCAATTGAAGCCGAAGCGCGCCACCGCGGATATCGACGACATCGCGCGCCGTGAGCTAGGCGAGTTCTACGCCGCGGCGTCGGTCTACGGTCTCGCCAACGGCATCGGCCTTAATCAGTGGGAAGCGCCGTTCTTGAGCGAAGACGACGCCCAGCAAGTCGGCGCGTTGTCGGTGGGTGCAACGACGCTCGATGAAAACATGACGCTGGCGCTGCGCGTGGCGATTGAAAGCGAAGGGCAGATTGTTCTTTACGGCGATAGTTTTCAGGTGACGGCGGGCGGGGCGAAGTCGCTGGTGGGAAGTTAAATTTCAATCTGACGGGCGAGTCTTTTCTTCGATTCCTTCCCCCTCGACGGGGGAAGGTTAGGATAGGGGTGCTGCGCACGCCATGAGATTATTGGGCACCCCTTCCTCAGTCCTTCCCCGTCGAGGGGAAGGAAGTAAGAAGTTCGGAAGCGAGCAGCAATTGGTGTGTGTTGGTAATTTACTTAGACGAAATCGAAAGGCTCCATGAGAATTGCAGTTGATATCGGTGGAACGTTTACTGATTTAGTCGCGGTTGACGACGACGGGCAAGTTTCTCGCAGCAAGTCGCTGACGACGCCGGACGATTTGGCGCGCGGCATCGGCGATTGTTTGAAAGGCGCCAATGTCGACGTCGCCGGCGCGAGTTTCTTCGTGCATGGCTCGACGGTGACGATCAACGCCGTGCTCGAACGCAAGGGCGCGCGCACGGGATTGATCACCACCAAAGGCTTTCGCGACGTTTACGAAATCGGCCGCGGTAATCGGCCGGAGGGCTACAATTTATTTTTCAAGCGGCCGGTGCCGCTGGTGCCGCGCGATTTGCGTTTGGAAGTCGACGAGCGGCTTTACGCCACCGGCGAAATCCTCACGCCCCTCGATGAACAGTCGGCGGCGGCAACCATCGGCGCGCTCAAGCAGGCCGGAGTGGAAAGCGTTGCAGTCTGCTTGCTCCATGGTTACGCCAACGCGGCCCATGAAAAACGTTTGGGTGAACTGTTGCGCCAGCAGTTTTCCGAAGCCTATGTATCGCTGTCGCACGAGATTCTCCGCGAGTTCCGCGAGTACGAACGCACGTCGACGACGGTATTGAATTCCTACGTCGGCCCGCTGGTCAGCCGCTACTTAGTCTCGCTGGAAAAAATGCTCGGCGCCGCCGGCTTTCGCGGGACGTTTCGTGTCATGCAATCCAACGGCGGCGTGATGTCGGCGGAGACGGCGAAAAAAATGCCGGTGACGATGATGGAGTCGGGACCGGTGGCGGGCGTCATCGCGGCGGCGCATCTCGGCGAGTCGCTGGGCTGTCGCCATATTATTTCCTTCGACATGGGCGGCACCACGGCGAAGTCGAGCTTGATCAAGGATTTTCATCCCGAAGTGACCAGCAGTTACTATGTCGGCGGTTACGTCACCGGCCATCCGATGATGCTGCCGGTGGTCGATATCGTGGAAGTCGGCAACGGCGGCGGCAGCATCGCTTGGCTCGATGCCGCTGGCGGTTTGAAAGTCGGGCCGCAGAGCGCCGGCGCGGCGCCAGGGCCCGCGTGCTACGGCAAAGGCGGCGCCGAGCCGACGGTCACCGACGCCAATCTGATCGCCGGCCGCATCGACGGCGATTATTTTCTCGGCAGCGGCATTCGCTTGCAGCGCGACCAAGCGGCGGCGGCGATCATGGAAAAAATCGGTAAACCGCTTGGCTTGTCATTAGAAGAGGCGGCGCTGGGGATCCTCACCATCGCCAACTTCAACATGTCGTTGTCGGTGCGCGCCGTTTCGGTCGAGAAGGGCTACGATCCGCGCGACTGCGTGTTGGTGCCGAGCGGCGGCGGCGGCGCGCTCCACGCCATGGCGATCGCCCGCGAGCTGTCCGTGCCGCGGGTTATCATTCCGCCCATGCCCGCACACTTCTCCGCGCTCGGCATGTTGATGGCCGATTTGAAACATGACTACGTGCAAACCTTCGTGCGCGAGTTGGCCGAGACCACGGGAGCGCAGATCGCCGATGCGTTCGCCGTGTTGGAAAAGTCGGCCACCGATACGTTGACCGAAGAAGGCAGCAAAGCGGAACAAATTGTTTTACGCCGCTTCTTGGACATGCGTTACCGCGGCCAAGAATATACGCTGCCGGTGCCGGTCACCGAAGATCTGCGCGGCGTCGCCGATTTCAGCGCGATCCGTGGGCGCTTCGATCAATTGCATCAAGAACACTACGGTCACTCGGCGCCCAAGGAGCCGGTGATGATGGTAAATCTTCGACTTTCGGCATTAGGCAAGTTCGACAACAAGTTGCCGTTGGTAACAACGTCGCGCGCAGAGGATCGCGGCGAACGGGGCCGGCGCCCGGTGATTTTCGAAAGCCTGCCGGTGGATTGCCCGATCTATTTGCGCAGCGGCTTCAAAGCCGGCGATCAATTGGCCGGACCGGCGGTGATCGAAGAGTTGGGCGCGACGATTCTGCTTTATCCCGGCGACAAGATGGTGGTGAATGAGTTCGGACAGTTGGTGATCGAGGTCGGGAGCTGAGCGAGCTAAAGGTCCTCGTATCTTTGCATTTACCCTCTCCCTCTGGGAGAGGGTTCGGGTGAGGGCAGGGCGACCGCCGGTCGCCCCTACAAGAGCCCTCACCTCAATCCTCTCCCAGAGGGAGAGGAAGTTAAGATCGGAAAATTCACATCGTGATGGCTGACAATGGCTGACGAATCTCGCAGTGAACAACTCGCGGCTTATCTTGCGGCGCTGCGATTCGAACAGATTCCCGTTGACGTCATTGACGCAGCCAAGCTCCACATTCTCGATTCTCTCGGTTGCTTGCTCGCGGGCTCGCGCTTAGAGCCGGGAAGACTCGCTTATAACCTTGCGGTAGCCACCAGTGGCACTTCTGCTAATCACAACGCAACGCTCTTCGGTACGACCTCGCGCGTGTCCTTGCTCGACGCGGTGCCAGCGATGGCGGCCGCGGCGCATTGCGGCGAGCTCGATGACATTCACGGCGGAGCGGCGACTTGCATCGGTGCGATGATCGTTCCGGCTCTGCTGGCGATGGCGGAAAAGTATGGCGGCAGCGGCGCGAGATTTCTCGAAGCGGCGATCGTCGGCTACGAAACCATCGCGCGAGTGGGACTAAGCATCGACGCGCCAAAACTTTTCGCCCGCGGCTGGTGGCCGAGCACGATCTGCGGCGCCTTCGGTGTGGCGGCGGCGGGCGGAAAATTTCTCGATTGGCCCGCGGATAAGACGGCCAACGCTATCGGCATCTCCTCGCTGCACGCCGGCGGCATGCTCACCGGCGGTCAAGAAGGCGCGAGCGCGCGCCATGTCGCGTTTGGCACGGCGGCGCGAAACGGCATTCTCGCGTTGCTCGCGAGCGAGCAGGGATTGACCGGCCCCCTGCGCGGCTTCGAAGATCCGCGCGGTTTCTGTTTGACGTTGTGCGCTGAACCGCGTTGGGAGTATTTGCAAAACTTCGACAAGTTCTTTCTTCCTGAAGTCGCCTTCAAGCCCTATCCCTGCGCGCGCCAACTTCACGCTGGCGTCGAAGCGCTGTTGAAGCTGATTCAGCGCCATTCAATCGTGACAACGTCAATTCAGGAACTCGAACTATTTGTGCCGACGCAAAACGCCGCCATGGTCAATCGCCCGGCGATTTCCATGTTGCGCGCAGCGACGCTGGGCAGCGGCCAGTATGTGATGGCGGTGACGGCGTTTCGCGGCAAGATCGATTTAGCTTCCTTCGAAGAAGAATTTCTCCGCAGTGAAGAAGTGAGCCGATTGATGGCCAAGGTCAAAGTGAGCGCCAGCGCCGAGCTGGATCGTCATTTCCCCAAGTACTGGTCCGGGCGAGTGACGATCAAATTGTCCGACGGCCAGAGCCATTCGGAAGAAATTATCGCGCCCAAGGGCGAGAGCGAAAATCCGCTGAGCGATGCCGATGTCGAAGAAAAGTTTTTCGGCCTAGCAGAGCCGGTCTTAGGCGAGGCACGGGCGCGCGCGGCGATTACCGTCGTTCACTCTTTAGCTACCAGCGAGTCGGTGGCGCCGCTGCTCGCGGCGCTGGCGGTGGCAATTTGATTGCGAAGTTGTCGCGCTCGATGAGAAAATCCGGTCTCACCACGAAGGACACGAAGAGCACGAAGTTCGGAGCACTTATCATCCGAGACCTTCGTGTCCTTCGTGACCTTCGTGGTGAAAATTTTCTTGCTTGTTTGGTAATGCTTCGCCGGCGCTAGGCTCCAGGCGCGGTGCGAAACTGCTTGACAATAGGCGCGCGGACGAGGGATAGATAGCGGCCACGAAGTCCTGTCGGAGGGATCTGCCGATGCGCAAGAATCGTTTTGCGGTGATCGATGGCGACGGTCATGTAACCGAGCGCAACAAAGAGATACTGGAATATCTCGGCGGCAATTATCGCGGCACCAGCAAGGATGAAAGTTGGGCCGATACTTTCGCGCCTTTTCCTTCCCTCGACGGTTGGGCGCGGCTTTCCGGCATGAGCTCGCCGGGGTTGCGCGATTATCCCGACTGCGACACCTGGACAACCTTTCTCGACGAGTGCGGCATCGAAACCACCGTCGTTTATCCCACCGCGGCGCTGGCCTTTGGCCTGATTCAAGATCCGGCTTGGGCCGTCGATATCGCCCGCGCCTACAATTCCTGGCTCTACGCCAGCTACACGAAAAAAAACTCGCGCATTCTCGGCGCGGCGATTATTCCCGTGCACGACGTGGCGGCGGCGATCCAAGAGATGCGCCGGGTAAAGAACGATCTCGGCATGCCCGGCGGCATGCTGCCTTCGGTGACGCGGTTGCGTAAGGGCTACGGCCACGAGAGTTTCTTTCCGCTCTACGAAGAGGCCTGCAAGCTTGATTGGCCGCTGGCGATCCATGGCGCGCCGAGCCGCGGTCTCGGTTTCGATTTCTTCGACAGCTTCGTCGAAGTGCACGCGCTGGAACATCCGCTGCCGCTGATGATTCAGATGACCAACATGATTTTTCAGGGCGTCTTCGAACTCTTCCCGCAGCTGCGCGTGGCTTATCTCGAAGCCGGCGCCGGCTGGGTGCCGTTCATGATGGACCGGCTCGATGAGGACTTCGAGCGGCGCGGCAAGAAGTGGGCGCCGCGCTTAAAAAAATTGCCGAGCGACTACATCACCGGCGGACAGGTCTATGTGTCGCTGGAGTCCGAGGAGCGCACGCTGCCCTATGTATTAAAGCTGTTCGGCGAGGACCATATCTTTTTCGCTTCCGACTATCCCCATGAGCGGCAACGGGCGCAATACTTGGAGGATATCCCGGGAATCGAAGCGCGCGCGGATATTTCCGATACGGCGAAACGAAAAATTCTCGCCGACAACGCAAGGACGTTCTATCGGCTGGCGGATTAGAATATCTTAATAGCGGAGGAGTGACGATGAAGACGATTTTGATAATCGGCTTGCGGATGTTTTTAGTCGTGAGTTTCTTATTCATGCCTGGGATTCCGTTGCGATCTGCGTTAGCCAAAATGGACTGTAGCGCGGGCAGCGCGGGCAACGATCTGCCGCGGACGGCGGCGATTGCGACCAATCCTGCGGGGACTGGGGCGCATGCATTAGGCGCTGGCCTTGCCGCGGTGGCGGGCAAAGTCACCGCCATTTCGCTGAAAGTTCAACCCTACAACGGGCCTAACGCTTGGATGCCGCTGATGGAAAGCGACGAGTTGGAAATGGGTGTGCTCAATATTCTCGATTCGCAAATGGCCGCCACTGGCACTGGCAATTACAAAAAGGCCTACCCGATGTTGCGGGTCATCGCTGGCGGGGTTTTTCCGTTCACCGGAGGGGTGATGGTGCGCGACAAATCGGACATCAAGCAATTGAGCGATTTGAAAGGAAAGCGGATGGCCTGGGATTTTGGCGGTCACGCGATCTCTCAGACCTACTTGAACGCGGTCTTAGAGACGGGAGGTGTAAAGCCGAGCGATGTGCAACAGGTGCGAGTATCCAACGTTAATGACGGCATTCGCGCCGTTCCCGAAGGAAAAGTTGATGCTACCTGGGCGTCGCTGGGTACGGGAACCAATGAGGAAGCCAATGCCATGGAGCCGGTGCGCTTTTTGCCGGTGCCCAATACCGATGCGGCGAACAAGATTCTCGGCCGCTACGGCGGATCGGTGGTCAAGGCGACTCCGTCGGCCGGTGTGCGCGGCGAGACTTATGTGCTGGGCTATGCGCTGCACATCGTCGGTTCGAGCAAGATGAGCGATCGCGCCGTTACCGCGCTGACCAAGGCTTGGTGGGACAATTTGGCCGAGCTGCAAACCATCCATCCGTTGTTCAAACAATGGACCAAGGACAACCAGGCGATCACCAATTTCACGATTCCCTATCACTCCGGCGCGGTAAAATTCTATAAAGACGTCGGGGTGTGGACGGCGAAGCACGATGCACGGACTAAAGAGATCTGCGGCTAGGAAGAATGGAGCGATGGATTAATGAGTGTCAATAAACGTTGGGCGGGTTTCGTTGCCCTATACATTATTGATTTGTTGGTGCTGCCTCTGGCTTTGTCGATCGCTTCGGCTAACGCCAAGATCGACTGCGGGCCGGTGGTGAACAAGGGCAACGATCTCGCCCGCAGCGTCGCGATCGGTACCAGTCCGGCCGGTACTGGGGCATTTTCCTTAGGCTCTGGATTGGCCGCGGTGGCGAGCAAGGCAACGCCGATCATCGCCAAGGTTCAGCCCTACGCCGGCCCCAACACCTTTGTCCCGCTGCTCGAAAGCGGCGAGCTGGAGTTTGGTATCATCAATATTCTCGACGCTCACATGGCCATGACCGGCACGGGCACTTATAAGAAAGCTTATCCCAGTCTGCGCGTGCTCACCGGCGGCGTGTTTCCGTTTACCGGCGGCATCATGGTGCGCGATAAGTCCGATATCAAGCAGGTCAGCGATCTCAAGGGTAAAAAGCTGGCCTGGGACTTTGGCGGCCACGCGGTGATCCAGGCGTTGTTTAACGCGGCCCTGGAAACCGGCGGCGTGAAACCGTCCGACATCACCCAGGTGCGGATGTCCACATCCAACGACGGCATCCGCGGCGTCGCCGAGGGCAAAGTCGATGCCACTTACGCTTCCCTCGGCACCGGCACCAACGAAGAGGCCAATGCCATGGAGCCGGTGCGCTTTCTCAACATTCCCAATACCGAGGCGAACAACAAGATTCTTAGCAAACTCGGCAGCTCGGTGGTTAAAGCCGATCCGGCCACCGGCATTCGCGGCGAGACTTATATCGTCGGCTATCCGCTCCATCTGCTGACTTCGACCAAGGTCAATGAACGCACGGTACAGGCGGTGCTCAAAGCCTGGTGGGACAACTACGCTGAGCTACAGACGATCCATCCGCTGTTCAAGCAGTTCACCAAGGATGTTCAGGCGATTAGCAATTTCACCATCCCGTACCACCCTGGTTCGGTGAAGTTCTACAAGGACGCTGGGGTGTGGACCGCCAAGCATGACGCACGAACAAAAGAGATTTGTGGATGAGAATATCGGCATGATGGAGTAACCAGGAGTGTTGGAGCTATGGCAAGAGAAAAATACTTTCGACTGACTAGTGTATCGATGGCGCTGGCGTTTTTGCTTGCGCCCGTTGGCGGTCTCCATGGTATTGCCGCTGCGAAACTCGATTGCAGTCCGACCAGCAACACCAGCATCGCGCTGCCGCGCACGGTGGCGATCGCGTCCAACCTCGCCGGCACCGGCGCCCATGCGCTGGCGTCAGGATTGTCAGCGGTGGCGAGCAAAGTCACGACGATGTCGGCCAAGGTGCAGCCGTATAATGGGCCAAATGCCTGGATGCCGTTGTTGGAGGAGGGCGAGGTCGAGTTCGGCATCATCAATATTCTCGACTCCAACATGGCGGCCACCGGCACGGGCAATTACAAAAAAGCCTATCCAACTATTCGCATCGTCGCCGGCGGCGTGTTTCCCTTTACCGGCAGTATCATGGTGCGCGATAAGTCGGAGATTAAGACGGGCGCCGACTTGAAGGGCAAGCGCATGGCCTGGGATTTTGGCGGCCACGCGATCACCCAGACCTGGCAGAACGCGGCGATGGAAGTCCTGGGGATCAAAGCAAGCGATGTCACACAAGTGCGATTCTCCAACTTGAACGACGCGATCCGCGGCGTGCCGGAGGGGAAAATCGATGCGACCTTCGCTGCCATCGGCATCGGCATCAACGAAGAGGCCAATGCCATGGAGCCAATCCGCTTTCTCAATTTGCCCGACAATGCGGCGTCCAGCAAAATTCTCGCCAAGTATGGCGCGTCCATCGTCAAGCAGGACCCCACCGCCGGCATTCGCAGCGACACCCGGGTGATCGGCTATCCGCTGCATTTGGCGAGCTCGACCAAAGTGAGTGACAAGACCGTGGCGACGTTGCTCAAGGCGTGGTGGGATAACTTAGGCGAACTGCAGACGATCCACCCGCAATTTAAAAAATGGACCAAGGACGTCCAGGCGATTACCAATTTCACCGTGCCCTATCACAACGGCGCGGTGAAATTTTACAAAGAAGTGGGCGTATGGGGCGCCAAGCATGACGCGCGTACTAAAGAGATCTGTAGCTAACGGACCCTCTGGATTCGTCGCCTAACCTCGACGAGGAGAATCTCGTGGAAATCGAAGAAAGCGTACGCGGACGTGAGTTGAGCGGCTTTGTCGGCGCGCTAGGAAAGCTTTTTCTCATCGCCATCCCACTGGCCGGGATATTTTTTTTGCTCAACATTCCGCAAATGATCGGCTGGTTGGTTTTCAACGAGCAGTACATGGGGTTGTTTCTCGGTCTCGGGTTATCCGGGACCTACATATTGATTCCGGTTAAGCCCAACGTCGGCCGCAATCATGTTCCTTGGTACGATGTCATCGCCTCGCTGGCCGGTCTCGCTGTCGGTCTTTACGTATTTATTTTCTATCCCTCCATCGTCAATTCCCTCGGCGAGATCGCTACCGAGCGGGTGATTCTTGGTTGCGTCACGATCCTCTTGCTCGCCGAAGCATCGCGCCGCCTGGTGGGCTGGCCGCTGGTGATCATTGCCAGCTGCTTTCTGCTCTACGCTTATTTCGCCTATATCTTTCCCGGCGACTTCTACGGCAAGGGTTGGTCGATCAATCGATTGGCGACTTATCTTTATCTCGACGCCAACGGGATTTTCGGCCAGGCGCTGCAAGTGGGCGTCAGCATCGTCATCGTTTTCGTCATCTTCGGCGAAGTGCTTTACGTCGTCGGCGGCGCCGAGTTTCTGAGCGATTTTTCTCTGAGCTTGATGGGGCGCTATCGCGGCGGTCAAGCGAAGATCGCCATCGTGTCGTCTAGCTTGTTCGGCAACATCAGCGGCAGTGCGGTGGCCAATGTCGTGGTCGACGGCGCGTTCACCATCCCGATGATGAAGAAGGCGGGTTATCCGGCGCCACAGGCGGCGGCCATCGAAGCGACCGCTTCCACCGGCGGTCAGATCATGCCGCCGGTGATGGGCGCCGCGGCATTTTTGATCGCCGAATATTTGCAAATTCCCTATGCTCAAGTTGCCCTCGCCGCCACGGTACCCGCGTTGCTCTACTATGTCGCGTTGTTCATCCAGGTCGATCTGTTGGCGGCGCGCAATGGCATCCACGGTCTGCCGCGCGAAGAAGTGCCGCACTTATTGCCCGTGCTCAAGCGCTCGGCGAGTTTCGTCGTGCCGCTGGCGGTTTTGATCCTGTGGATGTTCATTCTCAATCGCCGGCCGGAAGAGTCCGGTTTGCTGGCGGCTTTGGCGGCGCTCATCGTCGGCTTGCTCACACCGGGAGTAAAAATCGGTTGGAGTGGGCTTATCCGTATCCTTACCAACGCCGGCCGAGGCATGCTTGAGATCGTCGCGATCACCGGACTCGCCGGCGTGGTCATCGGCGTGTTGCAACTCACCGGTTTGGGTTTCACCCTGACTCTGACGCTGCTCAATATCGGCCAGAGCAACGCGCTTCTGCTGCTGGTTCTCACCGCCATCGTCAGCATCATTCTCGGCATGGGCATGCCGACCACGGCTGTTTATGTTTTACTCGCCGTGTTAGTGGCGCCGGGTCTCGCCAAGCTCGGCATCGTGCCCATCGCAGCGCATCTGTTCATTTTTTATTTCGGCATGCTCAGCATGGTGACGCCGCCGGTGTGCATGGCGAGCTACGCCGCCGCCTCCATCGGTAAGACCGATCCGGTGCAGACCGGTTGGGAAGCGATGAAGCTGTGCAGTATCGCTTACGTGGTGCCGTTCTTGTTTGTGTTTTCACCGTCCTTACTGCTGATCGGCCATTGGTACGAAGTCGTGCTGTCGGTGATCACGGCCATCGTCGGCTCGATCTTGTTGGGCGTCGCTATCGTCGGTTATCTGTTTCGTCCGGTCGGCGGTTGGAAGCGGCTGCTGTTCGGCATCTCGGCGGTTGGACTCTTGATACCGGTGATTCATAGCGGTCCCTACGCGACGCTCACCTGGCTGTCCAACGGTGGCGGATTTGCCCTGGCGGTTCTACTTGTCAGCGTCGAGTGGCTCGCGCGTGCGAACGGCAGAGTGGTGGCCGGGAGCGAAACCGCCAAAGCGTCGTAAATCAGCCGTGCGGCTTGGGTTACTTCATGCCATCGCATATCGGCGCGAATTGGTCTAAATCGAGCGCGGATTCGGTTTTGCCAACCGCCTTGAATTCACTGCCGAGGACGGTTGGGTCTTCATTCGCTTCACGAAGAAAGCCGACGATCATTTGTCCTGGTTTCGGTTGCTCTTCAAGCTTGACGATGTAGCGAAAATTACCGCGCAAGCGCGCCAGCTGGCGGATACTGCAAAGTAGAAAGAATGACGATCCCACCGAAGAACCGATCGCTTTGATGTCGATCTGAAGCACCGACGAGCGCGGTCGCCGGTCGATTTCCTTGACGACGATGTCCATCTTTCCTTCGCCAAAGCGCTTGGAGTCGGATTCGAAAAGTTGCGCCTGTGCCGGCGCGGCAAAAAGTAATATCAGAATTAAGCTGGCGATGTTTCGGCGCATGTCGATCCTTTCGCCGTCACTGCACAACGATGACTTCACCGGCGTTTATCGCGAGGGCGCGGATGCTCGCCGGCAGTTCGAAGGGCTTTTCCAAATTGAAGCCGTCGGGATTGTTGCGGCTGCGCGTGTGGTTGGCGAGCAAGTCGAGAACCATGGCGCGCGGCAGTGGGATGCCATTGGCTTTGGCGGATTGCAGTTTGAACGTCCCTTGGCCGTCTTTGGCGGTAAGCTCACCGCGGATGAGCACGGGAATCTTGCTGCCAAAAAACATCAGCGGCCCGCTTGGCTTGCTGCGTTTGCGTTTGAACTCGTCGACATCGACCACCGCGCGCAGGGCGATGCGCGCGTCGCCGAGCAGCCGCACCTGGGCGTCGGCGATTCCCTTGGGAATTTGTTCGATCAAGTTGGCGGCCAGCGCGGCGTTCACTTCGTTCTCGGAAAATGTCGTGGTTCGATTCGCTGCCCGCGATAGCGCGCCGTTGGCGAGGACTGCGTCGATCTTTGCCTGCACCTGATCGCGCAGTTCTCTCGAGGCTTTGTCCTTGTCGATGGTTGAACAGCCACAAACTGCCAAGGCGAGCAAAATTCCGGCGAGATTTATCGCGCGCGCGTGCCAGCGCGAATAGGGGCGTGCCATTTGAAATGTTTGCGTCATCTCAATTCGAATTCAAAAGTGCTGACCACGCGAATCTTTTTCAGCGGCGTGCTGGTCGGGCTATAGGGGCCGGATTCGTCGTTGCCGTCGCTGCCGAAAATTTGGATCGAACCCTGATTGGCCGAATGGATTTTACCTACTGTCGTGCCCGAGTCGTTGGCGAATTGTTGGGCGATGGTCCTGGCATTTTTTGTCGCGTCGGCGAGCAGCTTGGGGCGCAGTTCGTTGAACTTCGCGACCACGTAGCGCGGATTCGCCGCGTTGCCTTCCCGTTCGCCGTCGAGGATGACGCCGGCTTTCAACAATTCTTCGGTGGAGCCTAAGGACTTTTGCACCAACTCGATATTCTCGGTGCGCACGACGATGGCGCTGCTGACCAGATAGCGAAAGCGCTCGGCGTTTTGGCTTTGGCCAAATTCGCGGGCGAGTTTGTCGACGGTGCGGGTCGGCTAGCGGACGATCTCGTCGTCGTCGAATCCATGCTTTTTTAAGAAAGCGAGGACGGCGTCGCGGTCGGCGCCGATGCGCGCGTGGACATCGCGCAAATCGTCGCTCGCCCGTTTCAAACTCAACGTCCAAACCGCTTCGTCGGCCTTGACCTCTTTTTCGACCAAGCCTTTTACCGTCACGGTGCGCACCTCGGACTTAAAGCGTGCCGTGCCCCGGCCAATAAAGTAACCAGCGGCGGTGAGGCCGAGCAGCAGGCAGCAACCGACGATGAGCGCGGCTTTGAGGGTGGGGGAATTTTCTGGATCGACCATGGGCTAATCTCCCTGCTCCCAATTTAAGCACAGTCGCGGCAAAATTGCACAGAAAACCCGCGATGGATTGTAAAGAGGTTTTTTGAAACGGTTGATAGTGCCAGGGATTGTCGAAAGCGCCCGGATGGCGCGGCTTTTGCGTTGTCGGATGTCGGAAGACACAACAGTAGTGAGCTACAAGGAGATTTGCGATGACTTCAGATATGATTTCTTACGCGGTTCTCGCTAGCGCGTTTGTCGTTACCTGCCTACGAATGTTCGTCGAAAAACCGGGACGGGTCTCGGAATCGCCATTGATGCGTTCTGAACTCAAACCGGTAAACGAGAATAGCTCACGCCATTCATCCGAAGATTAATTGCCTTCAACAGACGGGACGGATGCACGCGGTCTCAGGAGTTATTTGCTGAGGGTTTTAAAGAAGCCTTCTTTTTCGAGTTCTTTTAAGAAACGAGTGTTGACGAAGTCTTCCGGTTTTTTACTCTTGACCCCTGGCACCCTAAGGCCGACTTCATCCATGGCATTGCGAACGCCTTCGAGATTGGGATAACCGGTGTAGTCGGTGACCTGGATATAACTTTGTACGGTTGCCTCGAGAATATCGGGTTCGGTAGTTTTTAAATATTTGACAATCAGTTTTTTCGTCAGATCTTTGTTCTTGGCGGCATGGAATACGGCTTCGGTGTATCCTTTGAGAAACGCCTTCACCATCTGCGGATTCTCGCGGATGATCCGATCCGTGGTTTCGATCCCTTGCTGAGGATAGGGAATCCCCATTTCAGCGATGTTGAGCAAAATGTTGAGTCCCTGCTTCTTGGCTGTGAGATCGAGGGGCGGCGATATGATCGTAGCGTCGATATTACCGGCGAGCAGTGCTTGGTACCGGCTTGGCTGGGTGCCCATTTGCAGAATCATCACATCTTTGACCGGGTCGAGACCGAATTTTTTCAGCACCAGGCGTAGCGAGGTGTCGGTGCCCGAGCCGAAGCGGCTCATGGCGATTCTTTTGCCCTTCAGCTGTTCCCACTTAGTGATACTCTTCGCCGACACGATGCTATAGGGCGGCGTGTTGACGAAACTGGCGATCAAGACGGCGTCGCCGCCTTGGGTGCGCGTCGCGATGGTCACCGGTCCGGAGGTCACGGAAATTTTCACATCGCCGGCCATGGCGGCTTGGGCCAACACCGAGCCGGAATCGAATACAACCAACTTAGGATCGATGCCATGTTTAAGGAATATCCCGGCGTCCCTACCGACAAATGAATAAATCATGTTGATGGCCGGCCCGGCGATCCCGACGATGGGCTGATCGATCGCCTGGAGTGAGAGCGGCATGGCCAGAGTAAAGACTAACAGTGGAAGCAGCCGTCGAACTATATGTAGAGTTCCTTGGTTCACGTTTCCCCAGATTAGCGTAGATATCCGTCCTGATCGACGGCAAGTCTAGTTTCTTTAACATGAAATTTATCCAACTGCACGGCTTTATCAGCCGATAATGAATTCTGCAATGGATCGCGGCGGGGCGGTATGCGATCTGCGCTTGGCGAATTGGCGGATTGCGGAAATTTGCCAGCCGTCAATTGCCCGGCTTGAAAAATCCTTCCTGCTCAAGCTCGCGCAGTAAACGCAGGTCGACGAAATCTTCCGGCCTGCGGCTGCGCACGGCTGAGACACGCTGGGCGATTTCGTCCATGGCGTTGCGGATGCCATCGAGATTGGGCATGGCGTTGTAATCAGTTACCTGCATGAAACTGCGATAGGTCGCTTCGAGAATTTCCGGATCGGCGGTCTTCAGATATTTGGTGATGGTTTTCTTGGTTTCATCCTTGTGGCTGGCGGAATAACGTAGCCCTTCGATGAAGCCCTTGAGCAAACTTTTCACCAATTGCGGTTGTTCGCGATTGAAGCGGTCGGTGGTTTCGATAACCAGTTGAGGGTAGGGGCTGGTTAGCTCGGTGCTGTCGGTCAATATCCTCAAGCCTTGTTTTTTCGCCATGAAATCCAGCGGCGGTGATACCAACGTCGCGTCGATGACGCCGGTCAATAACCCCTGGAGCCGACTCTGCTGCGTGCCGCCTTGGAGCAGAATCAAATCTTTGCTCGCGTCGAGACCGAACTTTCGCGCTAATAGCCGAATCGCCGTGTCGGTGCCGGAGCCGAAGCGGCTGATGCCGACCTTCTTGCCCTTAAGGTCGGCCCATTTGGAAATTGTTTTGGTAGTGACCATGCTGTAGGGCAGCCGGTTGACCGCCGCGGCGATGATCACGGTGTCCGCTCCTTGGCTTCGCGACGCGACCGTGGCAGGACCGGAGTTGATGGCAAATTTGATTTCACCGGTGCGGGCAACTTGAGCTAACGTGGCGCCGGATTCAAACGTGATGACGCGCGTATCGAGACCATTTTTTTTCCACAACCCGGCGTCCTGGGCCATGTAGGCATGGATCAAATTAACCGCTGGGCCGGCGACACCGATGTCGATTTGATTTTCCGCCTGGGCCGGAGTTGGCACCAGACTCATGAGGGCGAAAGAAGCGATGATATTGCGATAAACGGACCTTACGATTCTCACACGATCTCCATTCTCACTAAAAAGGTTGCCACTCGTGAACCTTAGATACACTAACTGACGAATTGGTCGCAGGGTTCCAACCGTCGGCGCCATTTTAACCTATGATTTAGCAACAATAAATCCGATGGAAGGGCGAAGCGATCATGAAGCGAGTGGAAATGGCTGCGCCGCCGCAAGCGTCCAGGCGCTGTCATGCTTGGCAAATCCGATTCTCGGGTAATATTCCACCGCCTTGGGCGCGGCGAGCAGAACCAACATGGAGCGCGGCCCGAGCTTTCCGCGGGTCTTGCGAATTAACTCAATGCCGATGCCTTGCCTTTGATACTCTGCGCGCACTGCCAAGTCGGCGAGATAACCAACGTAGCTGAAATCGGTCAGGGTTCGCGCGATGCCGACGAGTTGCTCGCCGACCCACGCCGTGACGACCAGATTGGCGCGACGAATCATGTCAGCCATGATTTTTCGATCATCCACCGGGCGCCGTTCACCCAACGTTGAAGCCTGGTAAAGCTCGATGACTTGATCGAGATCGAGATCGTTGCCGTAGCGATAGGTTGTCTCATCCATTTGCCGATACCTCTCATGATATTCACCGCGAAATTAGCTCGGGATGCGCCATGCTTGCAAATGCTCGGGTGCCATAGTTAATTGAACCTCTGACAATTTCATTATTCTAGGAGCGATGTATGGCTGATAATTTGAAACCTCGAAGCGGCGTCATTACCGACGGGCCGGACCGGGCGCCGACCCGGGCGATGCTCAAGGCGGCGGGCTTTTCCGACGAAGATTTGCGCAAGCCGATCATCGGCGTGGCGAACACCTGGATCGAAATCGGTCCGTGCAATTTTCATTTGCGCAGATTAGCCGCCAAGGTCAAAGAAGGCGTTCGCGCCGCCGGTGGCACGCCGATGGAGTTCAACACGGTGTCGATCTCCGACGGCATCAGCATGGGCGTCGAAGGCATGAAGTGCTCGTTGATCAGCCGCGAGGTGATCGCCGATTCGATTGAGTTAGTCGCCCGCGGCAACCATTTCGACGGCTTGGTTTGTCTCTCCGGTTGCGACAAGACTAACCCCGGCGTGGTTATGGCGCTGGCGCGTCTCGATATTCCTGGTCTCGCGCTTTACGGCGGCTCCATCGCGCCGGGCCATTTGGACGACAAAGATTTGACCATCCAAGATGTCTTCGAAGCGGTCGGCGCCTATGCCAGCAAGCGCATCGATGAAAAGCAATTTCTCGCCGTGGAAAATGCCGCATGCCCCGGCGCCGGCGCCTGCGGCGGTCAGTTCACTGCCAACACCATGTCGACGGTGATGGAATTTCTCGGCATCTCGCCCATGGGCAGCAACGGCATTCCCGCCACCGTCGCCGCGAAAGATGAAGCGGCGTTCAACGCCGGCAAGCTGGTGATGGATTTGCTCAAGCGCGATCTGCGGCCGTCGAAAATTCTCACCCGCAAATCGATCGAAAACGCGATTGCGTCCGTCGCCGCCACCGGCGGCTCGACCAACGCGGTGCTGCATTTGCTCGCCATCGCCAGCGAGGCGGGCCTCGAGCTCAACATCGACGATTTCGATACGATCAGCGAGCGCACACCGTTGATCGCCGACTTGAAACCGGGCGGACGCTTCGTCGCCAGCGATCTTTATCACGCCGGCGGCATTCAATTGGTCGCCAAACGGTTGATCGAGGCGGGCTTGATTCACGGCGACACGATCACGGTGACCGGCCAGACCCTCGCCGAGGCCGCGCAGATGACCAAAGAGACGGCGGGACAAGAAGTTGTTCGCGCCATGAATAATCCGCTCAAAGCCACCGGCGGCTTGGTGATTCTCAAGGGCAATCTCGCACCCGAAGGCTGTGTGGTCAAAGTCGCCGGCCATGAGCGCATGATTCATCGCGGCCCGGCGCGGGTGTTCGATCGCGAGGAAGATGCTTTCGCCGCCGTGCAAGCGGGAAAAATCAAAGACAACGATGTCGTCGTGATTCGCTACGAAGGGCCCATGGGCGGACCGGGCATGCGCGAAATGCTCGGCGTCACCGCCGCGTTAGTCGGCGCCGGTTTGGGCGATTGCGTGGCGCTCTTGACCGACGGCCGTTTCTCCGGCGCGACCCATGGTCTGATGGCGGGTCACGTTGCACCGGAAGCCGCCCACGGCGGTCCGATCGCCGCGCTGCGCGACGGCGATTCGATTTTGTTCGACGTCAAGGCGCGCCGCTTGGATGTTGAGATATCCGAGCAAGAATTGAAATCGCGCTTGAGCACATGGAAAGCGCCCGAGCCGCGCTACAAACGCGGCGTCATGGCCAAGTATGCCAAGCTGGTGTCGTCGGCATCCAAGGGCGCGGTGACGAATTAAAGATTCGCGACGAATAGTAGTATCAAAAGAGAGGCCGCATGGCCTCCTTTTTTTTTGACCGTGTTGTAGCAAAGTGATTATGTCAGGGGTTAACGGCAACGTAATTATGTCAGGGTGGAAGGATGACAACCCTGACAATGAAAGACGAGAAACGACTAGACATAATTCAACGAGTATATCGCAGCGAGATCACCGTGGTTGAGGCCG
>SHYW01000054.1 GCA_009692615.1 Deltaproteobacteria bacterium
ACGCACACACTTGGCCTATATCGAACCAACTCCAACAAGGTGGGGTTCCGCTATGGCCAGGTTTCTAACTTACGACCTCAACCCAACGCACTACCCTGACATAATCGCGTTGCTGTTAACATGACATATTGACGTTGCCACGACACGAACTTGGCTGCCAGGTCCGTTAAAGTGACGTGCAAGGAACTAAGCGGCGGATTGAGGTGTGTAGGTCAATTGGCGGTCAACCAGCGCCGCGAAGACCGCCAGCAAATTGTCATGGGGCCGCGCGTTGCCGTCGCTCTCTACGGCGAATAGATCGATGACCTGGTGGATCGCTTCGATGGTCGAATAGAACTGCGGCCGCGGTTGGCGCCGGATGCGATAGCTCGATGGCGTCACCGGCGTGAAACTAACCGTCGGCAAACGGCGCAAATTTTCGCTCAAACCGATCATCTTACGCACGCTCTTCCAAGTGCCGTCGAGAACGAAGACCACCAGCTGTTGCCGCCGCGGGAATAGAGCCGCGCGTTCGCCACGATTCAAGTTCGAGAGATTGATTGAATCGGAGCTGGGATAAAGCACCACAGAAAAATTCTTTGGATCGTCGATCACCTGATTGACGCGCCGGTCAGAGCTGAAATCGACGCCCTCGTTGAGTGTCGAGTTATTCAAACACAGATGGGCCATGCGGCCGGTGCCGAGGCGATGCTTCGCTTCGCGCGGCTGGCTTAGAATTATAAAGCGCGGCTCGGATGCGAACGACCGGATGAGCGGGCAGTAGCAACCGCTCAGCGGCCGGCGGCAGCGCCAACAGCAAGACCGATACTCGCTCGGCACCTGAAAAGGCGTCATTGGCGGTCCAACCGTTTCGATAGGAATCAAATTTGAAATAGTTCAGCCCAGCCTTTGTGCGACGATACCGGCGCGAAACGACCCGCCGCCGGCATCGGGAAACTTGCCTTCGCGGTAGGAGAGAACGCGAAAGTCGTCAAAGCTTTTGAGCAGCTCGTTATGGCCCAGCAGGTAAGCGGGATTTTTCGGCTGGCCGATTTCTTTCTGGTCGATCAAATAGGTTTCGTAGATAACGTAACCGCCAATCTTCACCGCTCGCTTAATTTGTGGCATCAGCGAGCGCTGTAAGTAATTGAAGCTGACGATCAGTTGATACGCCGCCGCGCCGAGATGAACTTGCTCAAGATCGACCTGCTGCCAATCGATGGTCAATCGTTTCGCTTCGGCGTGGCTTCGTCCAGCCGCCAATGCGACACTGGAAATATCCATGGCGACGACTTCGAAGCCCAGCTCAGCAAGATAAAGCGCATTTCTCCCCTTGCCGCAGGCCAGATCCAACGCGCGCCCGCGCGGCACCGGCCAAGCATCGGCTTCGATCATCTGGCGCAAAAAGCTCGCCGGCTCCTCGCCAACCTGCGACTGCGCATGCTGCGTATCCCATCTAACTTCATCGTCCCTAGACATGCTTTACTCCATCGGCAGTTTAGTAAACCGCGCGCGCCAACGTGAGCACGTAGACTTCCTTGGCGCCGCCGCGCTTGAGCGTTCGGCTGCACTCGTTCACCGTCGCACCGGAAGTATAAACATCGTCGACCAACAAAACGATTTTGCCTTTAACCGACTTGTCCGGATGGAGCGCGAAGGCGCCGCGCACGTTGCGCCGCCGCTCATCTTCCGGCAATTGGGTTTGCGGCGGCGTTTCTTTGGCGCGCTGGAGAATGAACGGGTCCACCGGCAATCCATAGGCGCGGCCAACTTGTTTGGCCAGTAATAGAGATTGATTGAAGCCGCGCCAGCGCAATCTTTTCGTATGCAGCGGCACGGGCACGATCAGATCGGCTTGGCAGGCGGCGAGAAATTCTCCGCAGCCGCGCGCCAGCAGCCGGCCCAGCGGCTTGCCAAGGGACACCTTGCGGCCGTATTTATATTTCTGCACCACTTGGCGCAGCGGATGTTCGGCCAACTCTTCTCTCGGATAACAGGCCCAAGCGCGCGCCGCGGCAAAACGCGGCGGCCGCTCCAGGCAAACGCCGCAAGTGTGATCGTCGCCGCTGGCATCGAGAAACGGCCGGCCGCAAACGTTACACAATGGGTGGGCCACCAGTTGAATCTGTTCCCAACAAGGAGTGCAGAAAAACTCCGCGTCCCGGCCGTCGATCCTTCCCGCGCACGCGCGGCAGCGGGGCGGATAAAGCCAGTCGATCAGCCAATCGAAGCGCTCGGAAAAGTTTGGTCTTGCCGCAAGTTCCATAACGCACCCCAGTCTATCAAATCCGCGCTCCAACTGGGAAAGCAAAAAACCGGCGGCCGATCTCCGAATTGACGGGGAACATACGGCCATGATAGCTGACGTAATCATTAACTTGGGAGATCAACATGAAGCTCGCCGAATTGCATTGGCCGGAAGTAAAACAGCTAAACCGTGAGAACACTGTTGCCGTCATTCCCGTCGGCTCGATGGAACAGCATGGACCGCACCTGCCCTTTTCGGTGGACATTCACGTTTCCTCACGTATCGCCGAAGAGCTCGAAAAGCGCATGCCGGAAATCCTTCTAGTGCCGTCCATCTGGACGGGAGTCTCGGCACATCATATGGACTATCCCGGCTCAATTACACTGCGCGCGAGAGTCTTCATCGATCTGCTGCACGACGTCTGCGCGTCGCTGCATCACCATGGATTCCGTGAAATCGTATTGCTCAACGGCCACGGCGGTAACCGTTCGAGCTTAGAGGTCTTGGGGCAGGAGCTCTTCGTCGAATTCGGACTAACGGTCAATACCCTAGCCTATTGGGACCTCGTGCCTGACTTAGTCAAGTCGCTGAAAAAAACTAAATCCACTGGCATGGGCCACTCCGGCGAGCTGGAAACATCCTTGATGCTTTACTTGGCGCCACATCTTGTGAATCAGAAAGAAATTCCCCAGGGCGAGCTAGGCATCGAAGCACCCGGCCCGACAACCGGCATTAAGCGCTACGTCAACATGAAAGAGCACTCGATTCCGGGCGTCATCGGCATGCCCTCGGCGGCGACTGCGGAGATCGGCAAGAAACTCTACGATGGCGCCCTCGACGCCCTGGAGAAAGCCATGCGGGCACTACAACAGCAGCATCACTAGAAAGATCGCTGCAGCCGTCCGCGCTATTTCTTAAAAATCTTGCCGTATTTTTCGCCCAGCTGTTTGTATTCGCTCTCGCTTCGCTGAATCGATTCCACGAATTTGATAGCACTGGCATCTTTGAGCGGTGGCGCGACACCGCGCAGATTGACGAACTCACAATCCTTGGCCAGCGCTTCCATGCTCTCTTTGCTGTACCAGTGATCAATAAATAGCTTGGCGGCGTTCGGATTGGCGGACTTCGAACCGACCGCGATATAATTGGTTTCTCCCAGGTAAGCCGGCAGACGCACGTAGTCGAGCGGGACGCCGTTCTTCCCCATGTCACAGACGTATTTGATGTAGGCGATTCCGATCGGCTTTTCCCCGGAAGCGATCGCTTCCACCGCCGGAGTTAGGGAACGGTGCAATAACGGCCGGCTCGCCGCCAACCGCTGGACATACTCATCCTCTTTCGCACGATCGCCGAGCACAAGATGTAAACTCGCCAACCAGCGCACCATCGAGGAGTGCGATAGCGGGTCGGACATGGTGGTCTTGCCGTCCCACTTGGGATCGACATAATCCCAATAAGATTTGGGCGCTTCAGCGGCACTGACCAAACGCGTGTTGTAGACAAAGCCAATGATCGAGCTGCGGTAGTTGGGACTGAAAAATGGGTGGTGAAACTGCTTGTCGAAGTTCTTACTTTCGGGGGTCTGATATTTGAGAAACATGCCGTCCTTACGCATGATCTCCATGGCGTCGACGCCGGTAAAGAAAACATCCCAACCCACCTTTCCCTGACGAAATTCGGCAATCGCCCGCTCCATCACGGCGGTCGTCGAGGCCCGCCAGTAGGTTATCTTGATCGCGGGAAACTTCTTCTCGAAGCCACCCAACACCTCTTTCATGACTTCTTCTTGGAGCGAGCCATAGATGGTCACTTTGCCTTCCTTCTTAGCTCCCTCGATAATCGCTTTCGCTTGGCCGTGCGCAGGCATCAGACTGACTCCGAAAACCAACAAAGAGACAATCGCAAAGCGCAACACTTGAATTTGGGCTTTCATGGGGACCTCCACGGCAAGACTGTTTTAGATCGAGTCGGATTGGGAATATCAAACTCAGCTGGTTTTTGCCAAGGTCATAGCGTAGACATCCTGGGCTCCGGTGCGCTTCAAGGTTCGGCTACATTCGTTAATCGGCGCGCCGCAGGCATGAATGTCAGCGGCAACGGCCAATCAATGGGATAATTGAAACGGCCCGGCGACGTTGAAGATGAATTCGGCGCCATAAAGCCGAGCCGACTCGATCGAAAACGGTTTGAATTTCGAGCGAAATGCGCTGGCAACGAGAAACGGGACACCAGAAAGCTAGGAATCAAGAATCAGCGACCTGCCCGTCATCTCCACTGGCTGAGGCAAACCGAGAAGCTGCATGACCGTCGGCGCGACATCGATCGCGGTGCCTTGATTGAGCCGGCAGTAACGATGCTCTTCATCGATCAAAATCACCGGTACCAGATTGGTGGTGTGCGCCGTGTGCGGCATGCCGGTGTCGTAGTCGATGAGCTGCTCGATGTTGCCGTGGTCGGCGGTGATGATGATTTTACCTTTTTTTCCGAGCACGGCGTCGACCACTTTGCCCAAACACTCGTCGATCACTTCCACCGCTTTGACCGAAGCTTCGAAGTTGCCCGTGTGGCCGACCATGTCGGCGTTGGCGTAATTGGCGATCACCATACCGACATCTTGCTCGCGCAAATATTTTACCAGCGCTTCGGTCAGCGGCCGGGCGCTCATCTCCGGTTTCAAGTCGTAGGTCGCGACATCTTTGGGCGACGGGATGAGAATCCGTTCTTCACCGGGATATTTTTTTTCCTCGCCGCCGTTGAAGAAATAAGTCACATGCGCGTACTTCTCGGTCTCGGCGATGCGCAATTGCTTCACCCCCGCCTGGCTCGCCACTTCGCCAAGAATTTTGCGAATCTCGCGCGGCTGATAGGCGACGGGAAAGTTAAATGTTTCGTCATATTGCGTCATGGTCGTGTAGCTCGCCAGTTTAACGTAGCGTTGGCGCGGGAAATCGTTGAAATCGCCATCCATCAAAGCGCGCGACAATTCCCGCGCCCGGTCGGCGCGAAAGTTAAAAAAGATCACGCCGTCGCCGTCGCGCATGAGCCCATCGGGAGCCACGTCGGTAATAACTGTTGGCAGGACGAATTCGTCGGTGATCTTTGCTTTGTAACTGGCGCGAATCGCATCCAACGCGGACGGCGCCTGGTTGCCGATCCCTTGGGTCAGACAAACGTAAGCTTTCTCGACCCGGTCCCAACGTTTGTCCCGATCCATGGCATAATAGCGGCCACTCACGGTGGCGATTTTCACGTTGGGAAATTGCGTCAACTTGCCGTTCAGATCGACCATGAACTGTTCGGCGCTATTGGGCGCCGTGTCGCGGCCGTCGAGAAACAGATGGAGAAACACTTGGTCGAGCTGCTCGCGCTTGGCCATTTCCAAGATCGCCGCCAAGTGTAGCTGATGACTGTGCACGCCGCCGTCGCCGAGCAGCCCCATCACGTGCAATCTATTGCTCGTCGCTTTGGTCTTACGCAGCGCGTCCAACAAAACTTTATTGTGATAAAAAGTTTCCTCGTCGATGTCTTTATGAATCAGCGTCAAGTCTTGATAGACCACCCGGCCGGCGCCGAGGATCATGTGGCCCACTTCCGAGTTGCCCATCTGGCCCGCCGGCAGACCGACATCGACGCCCGACATGGAGAGTCTTGAATTAGGATAATCGCGCAGCAACGCGTCGAGATGGGGCGTCGTCGCGTTGGCGATGGCATTGAATTCTTTACGCGGATTGATGCCGAAGCCGTCTAAGATAATCACAACCACGGGCTGAGTGCTGCTCAAGGATATGTCCTTTCACTGGGGCTTTTCTACCGCGAGTGAGAAAGCAATTTTAAGGCGACAAGTTTTCGTCGGCGGTTTGAAACTGTTGGATCATTTTGGCGTAAGCATCGGGAAGTTTCGCGCGTGGCGCATGGCCCCACAGGCCATCGAGATCGTAGAACTGGCGCACCGGTTCGTAGAAGATGTGCACGATCACGTCGGAAAAATCCATCAACAGCCAATGGCCGCGTTGCGTCCCTTCGACCGCGAAGGGCTTGAATCCTTCTTCGATGCCGTCGTCTTCCAATCCCTGGGCGATGCTTTGCACCTGGCGGTCCGAGCGGCCCGAACAGACGATGAAATAGTCGGCGATGGATGTATGCGCGTGAACGTCCAAGACGGTCAAGTCGCAGGCTTTGCGGTCCAGCGCGGCGCGAACCAGGAGGAGAGTTTTATCCCAAGAGCTAATATTTTTTTTCACGGTGACACCGCTATGCCTGCCGGCCGGCGTAGAGGCCGCGCCGCTTGATGAACGTTTCCACTGCCGACGGGACTAAATAACGAATCGATTTCCTTTGCCGGACCAAGGCGCGGATTTCCGAAGCTGAGATGGCGATGTCGGTTAGCTCGATAAAGTGTACGCGTGTGCCGCTCCGATGCAGAAAATTGTTACGCTTGGAATCATAACAAAAGAGTTTTTTGACGGCAACGCCGGTGCCTTTGAGAGGGTTGTGCTCTTTGCTACCGGGCCGCGAGGTGACGATGAAGTTGCACAAAGAAAAAATCTCGCCAAAATCTTTCCAGGTGCCGATCTCCCGAAAGGCGTCCAGGCCGATGATGAAATAGAGCGAGTCGCCTTTCTTCAATTTGCCGGCGAACTCACGAATGGTATCGATGGAATACGACAAGCCGGGCCGAGCCAGCTCTACGGTCGAGACCGCGAAACGCGGATTGCGCGCCACGGCCAAACGCACCATGCGCAAACGGTCCTGCGCCGGCGTCGTGGTCTGGCCGCTTTTATGCGGCGGCATCGAAGCCGGAATAAAAATCACTCGATCGAGGCGATAAGTTTCGCCGACCTCTTCGGCGCTACGCAAATGGCCCCAATGAATCGGGTCGAAGGTGCCGCCGAAAATGCCGATTTTCATTAGAACGTGAAGCGACCTTTCGGCATGCGATGGGCTGAATTGGGAAAAAGGTTTTTCGTCTGGCGTCTGGCGTCTGGCGTTAACTCCAAACCTAAGACGCAAGACGCTAGATAAGAGCCATTTGGTCGAATTGCGATTGGTAGATTCGTCATTCGCGAACCTGACCGTCGCCAAAGACAATAAACTTGGTAGTCGTCAACTCTTCCAATCCCATCGGCCCAAAAGCGTGAATCTTGCTTGTGCTGATGCCGATCTCGGCGCCCAAGCCCAGCTCGCCGCCGTCGTTGAAGCGCGTCGAGGCGTTGACGATGACCGCGGAAGAGTTGACCCGATCGATGAACTCGCGGGACTTCTGATAATTGTTCGTGACGATGGTTTCGGTGTGTTCCGAGCCGTATTTTTCGATGTGCGCGATCGCGTCGTCCATGTCTTTGACCACGCGCACGGCGAGAATCAAATCCAAATATTCCGCCGACCAGTCCTCCTCCGACGCCGGCTTGATTCCGGCTACCAGCGCGCAGCTCTTTTCGCAGCCGCGAATCTCGACGCCGGCAGCTCGATACTTGGCGAACATCGAAGGGAGAAACTTAGCCGCGATCGCTTCGTCAACGAGCAGCGTCTCCATGGCGTTGCACACCGACGGCCTCTGCACCTTGGCGTTGAAGCAAATCTTCTCGGCCATCTCCAGGGACGCATCGGCGTCGACATAAACATGGCACACGCCTTTGTAATGCTTGATCACGGGGATTTTCGAATTGGCCACCACGGCGCGGATCAATTCCTCGCCGCCGCGCGGAATAATCAGATCGATATACTCTTCCAATTGCAGCAGTTCGGTCACCAGCGCGTGATCCTTGAGCTGAACCACTTGCACGGCATCGGCCGGCACGCGCGTCTCGGCGCAGGCTTGGCGCAGCACCGCGCCGATCGCTTGATTGGAATGATGCGCTTCGCTGCCGCCACGCAGAATCACCGCGTTGCCGGATTTGAGACAGAGCGCCGCCGCGTCCGCCGTCACGTTGGGACGCGCTTCGTAGATCATGCCGATGACGCCCAGCGGAATCCGCATGCGGCCCACCTGTAAGCCGTTGGGCCGGCGCCACATCTTGACGACCTCGCGCACCGGGTCGGGCAGCGCGACCACATCGCGTAAGCCCTGCGCCATCGCGCCGACGCGATTTGAATTGAGCGCGATGCGATCGAGCACCGCACTCGACACACCGTTGGCTTGGGCGAATGCTAAATCTTTTTTATTTTCTTCGATCAAGAAAGCGCTCTGGGCTTCGAGCTTGTCGGCCATCAGCGTCAGCGCGCGATTTTTTTCCGCCGACGACAACGGCGCCAACAGGCGCGCGGCGATCTTCGCCTGCTTGCCCAGCCGCAGGGCTTCTTGTTTTAGCGTTTGATCCGACATGGACGTTTCACAGTATCACTAAATCGTCGCGATGAATGATCTCTTCGTAGGCTTTGTAGCCCAAAACTTTTTCAATCTTGCTTGTATGCAATCCTCTGATCCGATTCAACTCCTGGGCGCTATAGTTGACCAAGCCGCGGGCGAACTCTTTGCCGGCGAGATCCAAACAGCGCACGCACTCGCCGACGCCGAAGACACCGCGCACTTCTTTCAAGCCCGACGGCAACAAGCTCTTGCCCTTTTGCACGACCGCGTCGTAGGCGCCTTGATCGACGACCAACTCGCCGCCCGGTTTCAAATTGTAAGCGATCCAATGTTTGCGATTGGGCAAACGGTTCTCTTCCGGCAAGATCAGCGTGCCGACCTGGGTTTTAGCGTCGAAGACTTTTCCCAACACGCCGCTCCGCAAGCCGCTGGCGATCACGGTGGGAATCCCCGCCAATGCGGCTTCTTCCGCGGCCGCCAACTTGGTGGCAATGCCGCCGGTGCCAAGCGCGCTCATGCTGGCGCCGCCGATCGCTTGGCGCATGCCGCGCGCGTCGCTAATCAAGGGAATCAGCGCGGCATCTTCATGGCCGCGCGGATCTTTGTCGTAGACGCCTTCGACATCGCTCAAGATGACCAACAGATCGGCGGCCAACAACGTCGCCACCAGCGCCGATAGATGATCGTTGTCGCCGAATTTCATTTCTTCGACGGCGACGGTATCGTTTTCGTTGACGATGGGAATGATCGACGACTCCAAGAGCATTTCAAACGTATGCTTGGCGTTGATGTAGCGCTGACGGTTGGCGAGATCGTCGGCGGTCAAGAGCACCTGGGCGACGCATTTGTCGAATTTCGAAAAGGCGCGCTCATAGAGCGCCATGAGTTTGATTTGCCCCACCGCGGCAAGCGCCTGCTTTTCAGGAATACTCTTGGGCCGTTCGGTCCGTCCAAGCCGCGTCATGCCAGCGGCCACCGCGCCGGAGCTGACCACGACGATTTCTTTCTTGCGCTCGTGCAGAAGGGCCAGTTCGCGCACCAAACCGCGCAAGCGGTTTTCCTCGATCCCCGCGCTCGACGAAAGAATCTGGCTGCCGATCTTGACGACGACCCGGTGCGCCCGTTTAAGGATTGGCTTCTTGTGCTCCAGCTGGCTCATGATCGCTCTCGCTCTGTTGCTTCAATTCATCCAGTTTGCGGCCAATTAAATAAACCAGCGCCTGCACGCCCTCAGTGGTGGCGGCGGAGATGACGTGCAGCGGGCGAAACGTTTTGGGCAGTTTCTTGCCCAGCAACTTGGCCTTTTCCCGCCCCTCGGGTAAATCGATTTTGTTGGCGACGACGATCTGCGGCTTGCCGATCAGTTCCGGATCGAAAAGCTCCATCTCGCGGTTGATAGCCTTCCACGCTGCCAACGGATCTTTATCATCGAGCAACGAGGCATCGAGCATATGCACCAACACCCGCGTGCGCATGACATGGCGGAGAAACTTATCGCCCAGGCCATGGCCTTGATGCGCCCCTTCGATCAACCCGGGAATATCCGCGGCGATGAAACTTTTCCCTTCGCCGTAACCCACCACGCCCAAGTTGGGCACCAGCGTGGTAAACGGATAATCGGCAATCTTCGGCCGCACCGCGGAGATCACCGAGATCAATGTCGACTTGCCGGCATTGGGCAGGCCAATGATTCCCACGTCGGCGAGCAAGCGCAGCTCAATTTCCAGATCGCGCTCGGCGCCGGGCTCGCCGGGCTGACAGTAACGCGGGCTACGGTTGGTCGACGACGCGAAATGGGCGTTGCCTTTACCGCCCCGGCCGCCGGCAGCGACCACGGTGCGCTCGCCGGGAGTTTTCATGTCAGCCAGCAGCTCGCCGGTGGCAGCGTCGCGAATCAACGTGCCGACCGGAACTTTGATGATGTAATCGTCGCCGCGCCGGCCGTCACAGCCGGCGTCGGCGCCGTGTTTGCCGGGACTCGCCTTGCATTCTTTGCGATAGCGCAGATCGAGCAGCGTCGCCAGTTGCCCGTCCGCTTCAGCGATCACATCGCCGCCGTGGCCGCCATTACCGCCATCGGGCGGGCCGCGGCGAACGAACTTAGCGCGATAAAAACTGACGCAACCCGGCCCGCCGTTACCGGCGATAGCGCGGATCTTGGTTTCGTCGATGAATTTCATGTCAAAATAGAATCCAGGAGTCAGAATCCAGAAGCAAACTCGGATCGCAATGATCGTGTCACAACTTCCGACTACTGAATTCTGACTTCTGTATTCTGCCTCGTCCCATCATCCGCTTCTCCCGGGCAAAAAAAAAGCCCCTTCCGGGGCTTTATCGATTGCGGCAGCGAAAGTTATTGAGCCGGTAGGACTTCGACTTTTTTGCGGACCTTGCTGTGCCGCCCATACTTCACGACGCCGTCGATCAACGAGAACAACGTGTAGTCGCGGCCCATGCCAACGTTCTTGCCCGGGTGAATCTTGGTGCCGAGTTGGCGGACTAAAATATTGCCGGCGCGCACGGTCTCCCCGCCGAACACTTTCACGCCCCGTCGTTGCCCATTGCTATCGCGCCCGTTGCGCGAACTGCCGCCTGCTTTTTTATGTGCCATCCTAGTTCCTCAACTACGCGTCGATCGCGGTTATCTTCAAAGCGGTTTGATATTGCCGGTGGCCTTGCCGGCGCATGTAGCCTTTGCGGCGCTTTTTCTTGAACACGAGGATCTTCTTGGCGCGGTCTTGGCCGACGATCTCGCCGGTGACCTTCGCATTGGTAACTAAAGGGGCGCCAATTTTAGCTTCGCCGTCGCCACCGACGAAAAGGACATCGTCCATGGTGATCTTCTCGCCGACTTCGCCGGCGAGCTTTTCGATCTTGACAACATCGCCCTCGGACACGCGGTATTGCTTACCGCCGGTTCTAATGACTGCGTATTTCATAGGATTTTCCCGAAGGGTATTGTTTAAAGTAAAAAACAGCCGAAGTCAACCAAAGCGGCTACTTAGGCGGAAATGAGACGGCCCCTTGCCAAACCCAAACAGACTTCTTAGATTAATCGACAATAGCCGTCAGATGAGTCTCGCGACGAATAACAACCTAAAAAACTGGGAGCACACCGATGCGAAAATTATTTTGCAACTCTAGTCTCATCGTAGCATTAGGACTGGTCACGCTGCTATCGATCTCCAGCTGCGGCTACAACGATCTTCAGGGCTTGGATGAAGAGGTGAAAGGCGCATGGGCGGAAGTCCAGAACCAATATCAACGGCGCGCCGACTTGGTGCCGAATCTAGTCGCCACCGTAAAAGGCGCGGCCAACTTCGAACAGGAGACACTGCAAAAAGTCATCGAAGCGCGGAGCGCCGCGACCTCGATCAAACTCGACGCCAACGCGCTCAGCGACCCTGCGCTGTTTAAAAAATTCGAAGAGGCCCAACGCAACCTCTCCGGTTCGCTCTCACGGTTATTGGTAGTCGCCGAACAGTATCCCGATTTGAAAGCCAACCAAAACTTCCGAGATCTCCAGGCTCAGCTCGAAGGCACGGAAAACCGCGTCGCCGTCGCCCGCGGCCGCTATGGCAAGTCGGTTGTCGAATTCAACAAGAAGGTTCGCTTCTTTCCCTCGAGCCTGACCGCGCAGTATTTGCTCGGCATGAAAGTACGCGAAAACTTCACCGCCGACGAAGCGGCGCAAAAGCCGCCGCAGGTGAAGTTTTAACTAACGGCGCGGAATGCTCCACTGAAAACGTTCAACGACAAACATCATGTCAGGCTTTGCGGCGTTCGCCGAACACCGCACGGTCTGGTCCTGCTTAGCTTTCTATTCCTCTTTTTCCATTCCATGGCTAGCGCCCTCGACATCCCCGCCCTGCGCGGCCGGGTGAATGACTACGCCGGCGTGATGCAATCCAACCAAGCTCAATCATTGGAAGCTCAACTGGCCCAGCTCGAACGCGACACCGGTCATCAAGTCGCGGTGCTGACGATCCCTACATTGGATGGCGAAGACATCGAAGGGTTCAGCATCCGCGTCGCTGAGAATTGGAAGATCGGCAAGAAAGGATTCGACAACGGCGTTATCTTGATTGTCGCGGTGAAAGACCGAAAGCTTCGGCTCGAAGTCGGTTACGGCCTAGAAGGATTGCTGCCCGATGCCATGGCGAAGCGGATTAACGCCGACTACATCGTGCCGCATTTTCGCCAGCAGGATTACGCCGGCGGCATCGTCGCGGGCATTGGCGCCGTCGATAAATTACTGCGCAAAGAACCGCTGCCAGAGTCGGCGCGCAAGCAAACTCGACAGCGCGGCTTCCAAATCAATTCCACCGCCATGCTCGCGATCACCTTCGCGATCCTCGGCCTGATGGCGGCGGCCTCGTCGGGAAATCGCCGCGGCAATAACAATAATTTGTGGGGCACCCGCGGCCGGCGCGGGCCAACAATCTGGGGCGGCCCCGGTGGCTTTGGCGGTGGCGGTTTTTCCGGCGGAGGAAGCTCCGACGGTGGTGGATTTAGCGGCGGCGGCGGCAGCTTTGGCGGCGGCGGCTCCTCCGATAGTTGGTAATCATGAAAGCGGCAAACTTTTTCACCGCAGCCGAACAAGAACGCATTCGTCAAGCCGTGATCGCGGCCGAGTCGAAGACCGCCGGCGAGATCGTGCCGATGATCGTGACCTCCTCGGCGCGCTACACCGAAGTCGAACTGTTGGGCGTCATCGTTGGTTTGTTCATCGGCATGATCGCCGAAGGCGTTTGGAGCGATCCGTGGGCCTCGCCGTTTTTGAATCTCTGGCCGGTGGTCGGCGCTTTGATGGGTTTTCTCACGAGCCGCATCGCAGCGGTGAAACGCTTGCTGGCATCGCAAAGTCGTATCGCCCAAGCCGTGCACACAACTTGCCTGGCAGCGTTCACCGAACAGGGGCTTCACTACACCAAAGATCACACCGGGATACTGATTCTAATCTCTCTGCTCGAACGGCGCGTCCACGTGCTGGCCGATCGCGGCATCAATCAAAAAGTCAACGCCGGCACTTGGGATGAAGTCGTAAGAATTCTCGCCGACGGACTCAAGTCGGGCAACGCTTGCGATGCATTTTGCCAAGCGATCGCTCGTTGCGGCACCACTCTCGCTGAACATTTTCCGCGCCATGCCGATGACAAAGACGAGCTGCCCAATCGCCTCGTCACCAAGTAGCGCTACCGGCGGCTTTCGGCTATTCTCCGCTCAATTCATCGCGAAAGGATCGAACCATCCATGCGTCGGAAAAATATTTTGCTCGCCTTCGTTTTCGTTTTGCTAAGCGCAGCCGCCCAATCGGCTCGCGCCCAAGATCGCTTCAACTTCGCTTACATCTCGCCCAACGCCGGCTCGTCGTCGGTGCTATGGATAGCTAAAGAAGCCGGCATCTTCAAAAAGCATAACCTCGACGTGAACGTCATCTACATCGAAGGCACGCCTAAGGCGCTCATGTCGTTGTTTGCCGGTGAGCTTCACGTCGTCGCCGGCACCGGCCCGGCGGTCGCCAGCGCCAAAGTGCGCGGCGCCGATGTGAGTATGATGATGGGCTTCGAAGTTTTTCTGCCGTATTACTTGGTCGCGCAGCCCAGCATCAAAACAATCGAAGAGCTGAAAGGAAAAATCGGCGCCAACCATACCGCGGCCACCTCCGCGGATTTCGCCATCCGTCTCGGTCTCAAAAGCATCGGCCTCGATCCCGACAAGGACGTAAACTTGCGCGTCGTCGGTGCGACCAATTTGCGCTTGATTATGATGCAGCAAAAACAAGCCGACTTTACGATCATCAGCACGACGGAACGGGAAGAAGCGGAAAAGATGGGACTCAGAGTCGTCGCCGATCTCGCCAGCAAAAAGATCCCCTACCCGCACAGCGGCTTGATCAGCAGTCAAAAGCTGCTCAAAGAAAAGCGCGACGCCATGATGCGCTTCGGCCGCGCCACGGTGGAAGCGATCCATTTTTTCAAGAACAACAAAGCGCCGACCCTGGCGATCCTGAAAAAATACGCCAAGAGCGATCTCACCACGCTCGACAGCGCGCACGCATACTTGAAGAACGCGATCCCGGACATGCCCTATCCCACGCTCGAAGGCATGAAGACGATCTTGAACGAAATGGGCCGCAGCCGCCCCGAAGTTCTAAAATACGACGCCGCGTCGATGGTCGACGGCAGTATCGTCAAAGCGATCGACGACGAAGGATTTTTGAAGAAGCTGAAGTAGCGAACAACGCTCGGTGCGCCGCTTGACAGATCCACCAATTCTATCGAGATTGGCGCTTCGAATTGCCAATTTGTTCCGTTGGATTTGGCATGGCGCTGATTTCAAACTTTCCGCGCCGAACATCGACAAGAAACTGCCTCTCGATTGTTGGTGGTAATCCGCCATGATGATTCCATCTCTCCGCGAGCTGAAACAAGCCAGATTCGACCACACGAATGCCGCTGATTGCGCCCAGGTTGGTAGCGTTCCCATCGCTATACTTGATCGGCGTCTGTGAACTGTATAGCGGCGTGACGTCTAATTGCCCATCCACGGAAAAGATCGTCGATTGCTGAGGACTGACCGATCCAAGAATCACCAGCACGCGATTGCCGTACGACGCGACGGGAGTTGTGACGAAGAGAATGCTTTCGTATGGGATATCCGAATACTCAAGCGATTTAGTCTGGGTTTTAGAAAAACCGACGAAGGCCCCCGCGATTTCATTTTGCACAACGAACGGCAGGTGTGTAAACGCCAAACGGACTCCCGCCTTTTCCATGTTCTTAATAAGCTTAACAAGCGAATTGTTCCGAATGTTTTCGAGCGCCTTGAATTCCGGGTATCTGCGCCAAAACAGGTGAACTCCAATGACCAGAGCCGGCAGCTCATCTTCCTGACGATTGGGTCGGGATTGCAAGGCGGCATCGATTTCATCTTCATCCAAAGGGCCCGCAAAGGCTCTCTCGCCTTTGTCAAAACGCGCGGTCCAATTAGTCTCGCTCTCCTTGGTGCCATCTTCTTTCCAGTAGGTCCAAAGGCCATAGCGATAGCGGTTTTTAAAAAGCTCTTCCGCCTTTATTTGCCCGTTCTCGTACCAACTCGTTGTTTTGCCGTCGCGTTTGCCGTCGACGTAATTCTCCTCGACTTCCTTATTACCGTTTTTAAAATACGTCGTTCGAGTGCCGTGTAGTTTGCCATTTTTGAAATTGTTTACAGTCGACACAAGACCGTTTGCGTCCCAATAGGTTTCCGCCCCGTCGAGTTCCCCCTTTTTATAGTGCTTCTCGTATTTTGTCTGATTGCTTAACCACACGGTCTCTTTTCCATCCAACAATCCACTTTTGTAGTCTTGCTCGGCGACTTTGCCGCCGATTTCATTCCACATGATCCACAGTCCACTAAAGTCCTTCCGCGGCGCGATGCGCCCATCAACATGTTTTGGAAATACGAATGCCTGAAACATGTAGAGGCGTTTGTGCCACTGAGGATTGCCAAAGGCAAGGACGAGGACGGCGGCGCACGTGAGAACCAGGATCAGACCGAGTGAACCGAGGGCATACTTTTTCATTGCCCGCTTCCCTCTCCAGAGTCGCTGGATGGATAAAACCGGGAACTACTCATATTTTTACTCCGCGCTACCTTTCGTGCAAACGGCAGGATCGATTGAAAGGAGCACGGACAATCCTGCCCGCGCTTGATACGAGACCGACAGTGAGCCAGCGCTACATATTGTCGCAATTCAGGAAACGTAATGTATTACGACAACACAGTGAGGCTTTGTCGTCGCGCTGCACGGGAAAGCTTTTCATCAAAACAAGCAAACGTCACCGCCTGGCTCCCCTGCTCGCCAACAATCACGGCGGAAGCAAGATGAACTGCATCGTAACCTCTGAGTCCGAATGTTTCGGCTAATTGGCCGGCGCGTCTTATAAGGACGTCCGAAACATCGACGATGAAAAAGGTTTCCCAGTCATTGTCGAAATCCTGAACAATGGTTCGGTAGTCTCGTAGGGTCACCGCTTGCTCTCGGCGCTTCCGAGCAAACGCAGCTCGCGCTTCGACGTAAGCGATGCGCGACGTTGAAGGCATTTCGGCGGCATCGACCAGTTGTTTTATCGTAGCGCTGTCCGTTTCGGGCACATACAGCTTCACCAGAGCGCTGGTATCCAGATAGAGAATCACCGGCGCTCCTCGATGACAATTTGCGAAACGGGTTTGCCTTTTACGGTCACCCGCCTTGAGGCTCCCTTTGGCTTACCCCCCTTCCACGAGCCGATTCCTTTGCGAATAAGCGCTTCGGCGATTTGAGCGCTCGAACTTTGCCTAGGAGGCACCAGCATCGCTATCGATTCGCCCCGTTCGGTGATCTCAACGGGACGTCCTTGTTTCACGCTACGGAGATAGTGGCTCAGTTTGTTTTTTAGTTCTCTAACGCCAACAGTGATCATACGCTCCTCCTTGTGGCGTCATTATACAAATCACATGGCTACATAGCAAAGCCGTCCAGCACCGGCGGATTCTTCGGAGGGCGTATGCCATACGCCCCTACGAAACCCAATCTATCTCTGCGCCCTTTGCGTCCCGGCTGCCCTGAGCACCGACGAAGGGTGCGGTCAATCTTCCTACTTCCGCACCAACCGTACATCCACCGCCGCCACACCGCCGCCTTGGGCGCGCACCATGATCGGATTGATTTCCATGTCCGAGAGTGAATTGCGATGCACCGCGAAGATCTCCGACAATCCGACCATCGCTTTCACCAGCGCATCGATATCGCGCGGGCCTTGGCCGCGCACGCCTTCCAAAACTTTGTAACCGCGCAGCTCTTTGAGCATCGCGCGCGCTTCTTTTTCGTCGACCGGCAGCAAGCGTATCGATACGTCTTTCAAAACTTCGACGAAGATGCCGCCAAGACCGACCATCAAGAACGGCCCGTACTGCGGATCGGTGCGGGCGCCGATCAATACTTCAGTTCCCTGGACCATTTCTTGAACAAGCAATTGCGCCTTGCCGGAAGTTTTCGCTAAAAGTTTCTGCCCGTCCGCTTGCACTTCATCGGCGTTCTTCAAGCCGAGCACTACAGCGCCGGACTCGGTTTTGTGCACGACATCGGCAGCGATCAATTTTAGCGCCACCGGAAAACCTATTTCCTTCGCCCGCGCCGCCGCGTCCGCCGCCGAATCCGCCAGCGCTTGCTTGGGCAGACCGATGCCTTTGCTCTGCAAAAGCTTGTTCAACATCTCGCCTTCGAGCACCGCCGGGTTGCCGTTTGGCTCAGGCAATTTTGGCACGCCGGCAATTCTCCGTTCGCCGTACAAACCCAATCCCGCCAACGCGCGCAACGTCGGCTTGATCGCTTGCAAGAACGGCATGCGCGCTTCTTCCTGAAACGCTCGGCTCTCGTCGGTGCAGCTATAAGTGGAACGGCCGAAGGCCAGCACCGGCTTGTCGGTCGATTCGAGCACGCTTTTGAATAAATCGGCATTCCGCGTCTGACCGCGCGGTAGTTCGCCGTGGATCGCCAGCAGATCGACGCCGGGATCTTCGGCGTGCAGTTTAACGATGTTGATGAAGCCCGCTTCATCGCCAAAACCGGCGACGCCGCATTCAAGCGGATTCTCGACGGCTAATTCAGGTGGAATGAGCGGGCGCACCGCTTCTTTGGTCTTGTCGCTCAACTGCGCCAAGTTGGTGTTCAAGTCTTCGCAGTGATCGCAGATCAAACCTTTCATGCCGCCGGAGTTGACCACGATCGCGGCGCGGCTGCCCTTGGGAAATCTGCCAAGCATGAAAGCGAGCGTGATCTCGGTCATGTCTTCCAACGTCGGACAACGAATGATGCCCAAGCGTTTGCACATGGCGTCGAACACTTCGTCGGCGCCGGCCAACGATCCGGTGTGCGAGATCGCTTGGCGTTTGCCCATCTCGGAGCGACCGAGTTTCACGGCCAAAATAGGTTTACCTTTTTGCAAAGCTCGCTCCGCCTCCGCCATGAATTCGTTGGGGCGGCGAATACCTTCGATCATCAGCGTGATCACTTTGGTGTCAGGATCGTCGATCAAGAATGAAAGATAATCGACCAGATCCAAACTCACTTCATTGCCGCTAGAGATCGCGTAAGAGAAGCCGATGCCGCGCTCGGTGGCGCCTTTGATCCAGTTGCCGAGGGAGCCGCCGCTCTGAAAAATTAAACCGACCGGACCTTTTTTTAGCAGCGGCGTCACGGTGGGAAAGGTCCACAACCCTTCGCCGACGGAATAGGAACCCATGCAGTTGGGCCCGCAGATCACCATGCCGCTCTTGTCGCACAGCTCGCGCATTTGCTGCGCCCGCTCTTTGCCTTTTTCGTCGTCGCCCTCGCCGAAGCCGGCGGTGTAAATCGTCGCCGAGCGCGTTCCCAACTTCGCCGCTTCTTCGAGCACGCCGAGCACGGCGCGGGTTGGAATGAGAATCAGCAACTCGTCGGGAACTTCCGGGCAAGCCGCGAGACTCGGATAACACTTGTCGCCGTAAAGCTCTTGATAGTTGGGATTGATCAGATAGACGCCGCCGGGATATTTCGCGCCTTTCAAATTGCGATAAATCCCCTGGGGCCATGCGCCCTTTTGTGAAGCGCCGATAATCGCCACCGACTTGGCGCGGAGTAAATTTCCAACCGGTTTCGCCGTGAAAGTTGCCATGTAATTTCCTTCTAATGTAAGAGATTGGAATGCTATGTCATAGACCCTAGGTGACTGCAAGAATTGCTGCGGTGAAGTCGGAAGGGCAACCACAGGGGGTTGCCCCTTACAATTCCGATTCTTCTTTGCGCCCTTTGCGCTCTTTGCGGTTAAATCATCCTCGTTCAGCAAACACATGCCAACGCTGCGCCGGAAACTCGACGGCCGCGTTCTGTCCGACGGCGACTTCGGTGTCGCCGGCGAGCTTGACGAGCAGCGTCACGCCGTTCAATTCAACTTCCAACAATGCCGCGTCGCCGAGATAATTTTTACTGGTGATTTTACCGAGCTTCGTCGTAACCCCGTGGCTCGGCGCGGGCGAAACCTGCACATGCTCCGGGCGAATCGCCAGCGTCACGCCGGTTCCGGCAGCCATGCCATCGGGCACCGCGACCGCCATCGCGCCAAGCGGACAATCGACGCGGTCTTTGCTTTTGACTTCGCCCTTGAAGAAATTCATCTCGCCGACAAATTGCGCGACGAACAAACTCGCCGGCTTTGCGTAAATGTCCTGCGGCTGGGCGATTTGAATGATCTCGCCTTGGTTCATCACGCAAACCCGATCGCCCATGCTCAGCGCTTCCGCTTGATCGTGGGTGACATAGAGCGTCGTCACGCCCACCGCTTTAGTAATTTTTCTCAGCTCGACGCGCATCTGCTCGCGCAAGCGCGCGTCGAGATTGCTGAGCGGCTCATCCATTAAAAGAATTTTCGGCTCGGTCACGATGGCGCGCGCCATGGCGACGCGCTGTTGTTGGCCGCCGCTCAAGTCCGTCGCCGGCCGGTCTTCAAGACCGTCGAGTTGAACGAGCTTCAATGCCGCGCGCACTTTGGGAGCGATTTGATCCTTGGCGATCTTGCGCCGGCCTTTGATCAGCGGGAAGGCGACGTTGTTGAAGACGTTCATATGCGGCCAGATCGCGTAGGACTGAAACACCATGCCGATGTCGCGCTTTTCCGTCGGCACGTAGACGCCGCGCGCCGGAGAATTTACCAACGTGCCGTCGATTTCTAATTCGCCGGCGTCGGGCCTTTCCAATCCGGCGACGCTGCGCAGCGTCGTAGTCTTGCCGCAGCCGCTCGGGCCGAGCAGTACGCAGAATTCTTTCTCGGCGATTTCCAAATCGATGCCGCGCAGCGCTTCGACGCGCCCACGCCGGCTATCGAACCATTTTCGCAAACCACGGATGCTGATCATGGATCCTCGCTACGCTCGAAATTCCAGATTACAGATTCCATATTTCAGATTTGATCAGATGGAAAAATTTTGAATCTGGAATTTGAAATCTAGAATCGCGCTCAACGCCTCGCCCTCACTATCCCAACTCGACTTCACCGATTCGAGCAAAGATGAATTTCAACAGACCGACGACTACCACGGCGAACAAAACTAGAATCACGCCCAACGCCGCGACCTGGGGCACCCAACCGCTGCCCCAAAACTGCCAGACGATGGTCGAGATGACGACGTTCTTGCGCGTGCCCAGGGTCAATGCCATGGTCACTTCGCGATAGGCGAGCATGCTGATCCAAATCCAGCTGTTGAAAATGCCGCTCGCCACCAGCGGCAAGACGATCCGGCCGAGCACGCGCGCCGTCGACGCGCCCGCCACCTTGCCCGCTTCTTCCAGCTCGCGGTGCACTTGGATCATCACGCCGTTGGTCGTGCGCGTGCCGTAGGCGATCCACGAGATCGTGTGCGCCAGCGCGATGATGATGACGGTGCCGTAAATCGGAAAATAAACTCGGTAGGCGAGACTCAAATAGGCCAGCCCGACGCCGAGAAGAATGCTCGGAATCGCGTGCGGCAAAAACGCCATGGTGTCCAGCGAACCACGGAAGCTCACCTGGGTGCGCACGACGATCCAGGAAACTAGCACGCTCAGCACCATCGTCGCGGTCGGCACCGCGATCATCAGAATCGCCGTGTTGATGAACGGCAGCGCGTCGACAAAATCGAAGATCGTCGCGAAATTGTTGAGCGAGATTTGTTCCCAGGCTTCGGCGGAGGGCAATTGCAAGTGCGGCAGCAAGGAAGCCCAGAGCAGCACCAGAAACGGAATGAACACTTCCATCGATAGATATAAGAACGAAAACGCCAGCGCCGCCCATTTCCATTTTCCCAATGCGATCTCGCGCGGCCGGTAACCGCGCCCGGTGATCACCGTGTATTTTTTGCCATGCTGCACCAAGCGCACGTAAAAATAAGCGAGCAGCAGACCCGCCGCGAGCATCACCGCGCCATAGGCGCCGGCGATGCCGTAGTTGGGCAGACCGGTGGGCGGATTGGTCGATGTGAAAATCGACGCGCTGAGCACCAGTATGCGCGCCGGGAAACCGATGATCGCCGGCACTTCGAACACGGCGATGGCCGACATAAATAAATAAACCATCACGCCGGCGATGGCCGGCCAGGTGATCGGCACGTTGATGCGCAGAAAAGTTTGCAGCTTGCTGACCCCGGCAGTATAAGCCGCCTCTTCGAGAGATGGGTCCATGGTCCGGTACGCCGCGCCCAACATGAAAAACGCCGACGGCACGAACGATACGCCTTGAATAAACGCCATGCCGGGTATGTTGTAGAGACTGATAATTGGTTCGTCGAGACCGAACAATTGCATCGCCCACTGGTTGACCAAGCCGATGCGCGGGCTTAGCAAAAGAATCCACGCGATGGTGCGCAGAAACACCGGCACGAGAATGCCCACGGTCATCAAAACATAGATAGTATTTTTGAACGGAATGTCGGTGCGGTTGAGCAGCCACACCAGCGGCACGGCGAAGGCCAGAGCCACGACCACCGTGCCGCAGGCGAACATCAATGTGTTGAGGAGAATTTTGTAGGTGCTTGGCGCGCTATAAACCGCGGCGAAGTTGGCCAGCGTCAGCGGCCCGCCCTCGCCGGGAAATCCCGTGCGCAGGCTCATCAGCACCACCATCACCAGCGGCACGCCGACCATGACGAGAAGCAGTGTTAATAAACCGCCGGCGAACCAGTCGATGCCCCCAACGCGTTCCCGCGTCGCGCCGCCCAGCGCGCTCAATTCTGCCGCCTTTACATTGGCCACGGTATTCTTTTACGGTTCTTCCGGTTGCGATTTTTGCACGGCCTTGTAGGGGCGAAAAATCTTTCGCCCCCCAAACTTATAGACCGGTAAAGCCAAAGATCTTGCCGTACTCGCGCGACAGACGGTCGACGGTTTCTGCGTGCTCCTGATTGATGTAGACGACTTTTTTCCCCTGCACATATTTATGCGCCGGCGTGCCGGGGATCAGCACCGAAGTCTGGCCGGCATACTTATCCCAAATTTTTTGCGCCTCCGCGGTCGCGAGAAATGCCGCGAACAGGTGGCCGGCCTTGGGATGGGCTGCGTTCTTCGGCACGCCGGCATGATAGGCCGGCGCGATCAGCGGCGACACCGCTTCGGCGAAAACCACCGGCGCGGTTTTGTTCTTGTCCGACTTCGCCTCGCTGTCGCTCAACGACACCGCGACGACGATTTCACCCAACAGCAAGCGGTTGTAGATTTCGCCAAGCCGGCCGAGAATCAAATCTTGCTTGGTCAACTCCTTGACAAAATGCGTCGTCCTCTCCTCGCCCCAAGGGCCAACCGCCAAGCGCGCCATGTGATGGGTCGCGCTCGACACGCCGATCTTGCCTTTCCATTTCGGGTTCAACAGATCTTCCCAACTCTTGGGTATATCTTTCGCCGACACCAACTTTTTATTGTAAGCCGGCAAAACGAATTGATTGGCGAAGCTCACCGAGCCTCCGTCATATTGAATCGCTTTGGGGTCGACGCCGACGCTCTTGTAGTCGAAGGCTTGATGCATCTTCTTGACCCAGAGAGTCGCATGGTGGGCGTCGGTGACGACCATCAAATCCCACTCCGGCGGCACGCCGCTGGCCCCCAGACCGACGACTTTGCCGATGTCGCGCGTCATGTTGCCCGAAGGGCTGTACTGCATCTTGACGTTGACGGCGTATTTTTTATTGAACGCCGCGCTCAAAGCCTGGGCACCCTGAGGTGTCAACGTTGACGGCGCGTAAAACTCGATGGTTCCTTCCTGCTTGGCGCCTTTGATCAACTCGTCGATAGGAGCGGCGCCGGCGTTGGCCCCGCGGCTAAGCGCGAGAATGACCAGCAGACAGCAAACGAGAAAACTTTTCATATCGACTCCTTTGCGTTTCGAAAACCTATCGCGACTCCGCGCGATAAGATCGTTTATCGTAATAACTCGCCGAATCCTTCCCTGCGGTGAATCATCCTTTTTTTAATTTTGCGCTCTTTGCGTTCTTTGCGGCCAATCCCTCATTGAATCTTCGGCCCGGTATATTCCAGCACGTACAAGCCGCCTTTGATCCGATCGGTCACATAAATCAGCCCGTCGGTGTCGACGTAGAGGTCATTGAACATCGGCGCCTTCTGTCCCTCCGGCGCCGGCGGAATGAAGTAGCCCACTTCTTCCGGTCGATACTGGTTGCGAATGTCGAACACACGCAGGCCGGCGTTGTAGTAGGTGACAAAGATAATATTTTCACTTTGAAATGACCCCGGCCGGTTCTCGTGCACGTTGTGCGGGCCGAAGCGCAGGCCGCGGCTGCAAAAATCGCCTTGCGGCACCGGACAGGTGCTGACGATCACCGGATTTCGCTCTTCGCGGATGTCGATAATCCACACCCGCTTTTCACCCTCTTTGCAGTCGTATTTCACCGATTCGTCCACTGCGACGACGAGTTTTCTTCCTGGCAGCGGCAACGTCGTGTGCGCGTAGCCGCCGAAGGGCGGGCTCCAGTCGATGTGGCTGATCGTTTTCGGTTTACCGATGTCGGAGATGTCGAGGATCGCCATGCCGGCATCGACCAGCGCGACGTAGGCGCGCTCGCCGTGCGGCACCGCGCCATGAACGTAGAAATGTTCGCCGGCGAACGGCGTCCAATCCGCCGGCGTGTCTTCGCCATCCTTAGTGCCGGGAATCCACCAGCGCCCTGCTTCTTTCGGACTCGTCGGATTAGAAATATCCGCGATCAAATAAGCCCGCTCGCGAATCCCCGGCAGATAGGCGCCGACATGGGCGTACTTGCCGTCGCTGAACCACATGCGATGCACGCCTTTGCCGGGCAATTTAAGATAGCCGATCTCGCGCGGCTCGGTGGGTTTCTCGATGGAATAAACTTTGATGCCCGCTTCGTTGGGCACGCTATCGGGAACCGATTTGTCGAAGTAGGGCCGCTCCTGATTTTGTATCAGTATATCGCCGACAATCTGCACTTTATGCGCGTGAGTATTCGCCGCATGCGGCATCTGCGTGATCAACCGCGGCGCGCTGGGATCGGCAACGTCGAGAATGCTCAGCGCCATCGGCGAGGTACCGAGATGCGCCAAGTAAATATAGCGGCCATGCTTGACCAGTTGCATGCCGTCTCCATGGCCGTTCAAGTCATGGTGGCCGATCACCCGCATGTTGAAGCATTCGCTCTTGGCTTGCATCGCGGCGATTTCAGCACTCATGCATTTACTCCAGTGAATAGTTATCGAAGGCTGGGTTCTTATAATGGCGCGAGCGCGCGCTTGTCAATCAGTATTCGGCTAGTAGTCAGCGAACGGACAGTGTGCTAAGTACACCCAACGAATGCGAAAGACGCCGGAGCTCATGATGAAGAAACAGCTACTGATATTCGTCTTACTCGTCCTGTGTGGTTTCGCCCGCACTTCCGACGCGCAAATCAAACGCATCGCCGTCGCCTACAGCGCCGTCAGCGCGACGCAATCGTCGTTCTTCGTCACCAAAGAAGCCGGCATCTTCGAGAAGCACGGCCTCAACGTCGACCCGGTATACGTCGCCAGCGGCACCAAAGTCGCCCAAGCGGTGATCGCCGGGGAATTTCCCGTCGCTTTGGCCGGCGGCACTGTCGTGAATGCAACACTGGCTGGCGGCGACATCGTCATCATTGGCGGTTTGGTCAACGTGCCGTCGTTCTACGTCTACGTCCATCCATCGATCAAACGGCCGGAGGATTTCAAAGGCAAATCCATCGGCATCACCACCTACGGTTCGTCGACGGACTTTTCGATTCGCTATCTGATCAAAAAATGGGGCATGGAGCCGGACCGCGATATCAAGATTTTGCAAATGGGCGGCCAGCCACAAATCGTCGCCGCCATGGTCGGCGGCAGCGTCCAGGGCGGCGTACTGTCTTCGCCGGCAAACTACCGCGCCGCCAAAGCCGGCTTTCACCAGCTCGTCGATTTCAAATCCGTCGGCCTTGATTATCCCACCGTCAGCCTGGTATCGACGCGCTCGTTCATCAAAAAGGATCCCCAGACCGTGCGCCGCTTCATGATGGCCTATAGCGAAGGCGTCGAGCGGCTCTATCGCGACAAGGAATTCACCATGAAGGTCATCGGCAAATACACCAAGACCGACGACCGCGAAGGCTTGGAATCCGCCTTCGCCTTCGCCACCACATTCATCGAGCGCCCGCCGCACCTGCCATACAAGGCGGTGGAAACCATCTTAGCCCAGCTCGGCGAGAAGGACGCCAAAGCGCGCGAAGCCAAGCCGGAAGAATTCATCGACCCGACATTCTACAATGAGATGGAAAAATCCGGCTACTTCAAAACCATCGCCCGCTGACGCTACGACTCTCGGGTTCGGATTATCCTCTCGCAAAGCATGTCCTGAGCCAAGTCGAAGGAGCGCAAGGCTCGCAAAGTTTCGGATTTAATTTTTTTCCGAACTTAGCGCCTTTGCGCCTTTGCGGGAGATAATCCGAATCCCCGTCAGCGTTTACACGACGCAAACCATCATGCTAAACAGCCAATGACCCATTCGGAGGAAGAAGCCCATGGCGCAGATCGTTTCGATCATCGGCATCACGCACAATCCATTTATGCCGCGCCTGTTCAAACAGCCACAGCAACCGCCCGGCGCCGCCAAAGTCAAAGAACGGATCGCCATGATGCGGGAGAAACTCGCCGAGGCCAAAGTCGACGTGCTGGTATGCATCGGCAACGATCATCTGCACCAATTTTTTATGGACAACATGCCGGCCTTCATGATCGGCAAGATGGAGCAGTACGACGGAATTTTTTACGACGAAGAGCGCGAGTTCGGTTTGCCCAAGTACAAACTCCAGGGCGACCTCGACGTCTCCGACGCGATCATGGAAGGCGCCTTCGACCGCGGCGTCGATTTTTCTTATTCCAATGAATTGACCATCGATCATTCGATCGTCGTGCCGATGATGTTCGTCCGCCCCGAGATGGATATCCCCATCGTGCCGATCCTGACCAACTGCATCGCTCCACCGATGCCGCGGCCCAAACGCTACTTCGAAGTCGGCAAAGCGCTGCGGGCCGCCATCGACAGCCTGCCGACGAATAAAAGAATCGGCGTGTTGGTCAGCGGCCACCTGTCGCTAGAAATAGGCGGCCCGAAAATGTTCGAGCCACGCTTGACCGATCCCAAATTCGACGCCAACGCGGTAGGCTGGATCGTCAACGGCAACATCGACGCCGCCACGGAAGCCTGCGCGCCGGAAAAAATAATCGAATACGGCAACATGACCAGCGGCTATCTGAACTTCATCATGATGATGGGCCTCGCCAATCTAGCAAAACCCTCCTACGCTGAAGGTTTGGACGCCGGATTTCCGGCAATCCCGTTCTTCAACTGGGATGAACAGGTCAAAGTATAAACGTCGAAAGAACTACCTATGGACTTGAAGATTCTCTCAACCGTCTTCACTTCGGTCTTCATCGCCGAACTCGGCGACAAGACCCAACTCGCGACCATGCTGTTCGCTTCGGACAAGGACACCAGCAAACTGACGGTCTTTCTCGGCGCCGCCGCTGCGCTCGTGGTTACTTCCGCCATCGGCGTCGCCGCGGGCTCGACCATGTCGCAGTATGTGAGCGAGAAGACGTTGCAGTACGTCGCGGAAATCGGTTTTATCGCTATCGGTATTTGGACTTTGGTGAAAGCGTAGTCGTTATGAAATACTTTGAGTTTCTTAGTGACATTACAACCCGGACTAGTCCGATGACAACGAAAAAAACACGCACAAAAGTCCGCTTCGCGGTTTGCATAGACAATACGGAATATCCCGCTTCCCTAGAACTGCATAAATTGTATCGGGTCGTTTCCGACAAGGACGCGCAGAACGATGGAGATTTGCGGATTATCGACGAAAGTGGCGAAGACTACATCTATCCCAACGACTATTTTTTGCTGCTGGACACTCCTCGCGGCATTCTATAGTCGCCCAATCAACGGAGGCCCCATGAGCAAATACCTAATGAATAAACTGATCCATCTCGTCAACATGGATGAAAAAGCCGAAGAAAAGTATTGCGCCAATCCGCGCGCCTTCGTTGAGGAGTGGGAGAAAACCCAGAAGTTAAAATTATCGCCCGAAGAACGCGAAGCTCTGGCGGCCAAAGATTACGGCAAGCTCTACGCCCTGGGCGCCCATCCGTTCACGCTCTGGAGTTTCACCGAAGCAGTCTGGGTCCATGAAAAAGGCCGCGAGGCGCTCGTCGCCGATTACAAAGCCCAGGCGGTGAAAGCTGGGTATCCGAGTTTTAAAACCTGAGAGGAAGGCAATAGGCAATAGTTCGGAAAAAGATCAGATCCGAATTCTTACTATTGCCTAATGCCTGTTGCCTCGTATATTCCATCCAATCGCTCACTCCGCTGACCAAATCCGAAATCACCAACAGGTGCGATAAATTGTTTTTCTCTGCGTCGCGAATCACATGGGGCGGCTCGCCGCCGGCTTGGATGTCGCGGATGGCTTTTTCCATGAGCTTGCGCGCCGCGACGATGGCGATGTCCGACGACACGATATTTTCCTGAGTGCGGTTTTGCACCGCGCCCTGGCTGCCGGTAGCGAAGGCATCGTGACTTTGAAAGCCGCTGCCCATGCCTGTGTAAGTTTGCGTCTGCATCGACGCGCGGTCTTGCATGAAATTATTAGTTTCGTTGCGCACCGGCCGGTAGTGCTCGTCAATTTCACTACGCGCCTTGGCGATCGCCGCGGAATCCAGCGGCTCTTCCCGATTGAAAAAGAAGCAATACTTCCAATGATGCGTGTCGTCGATCGGTACATGCCAGTTGATGCCATAACCTTGTCCGCCGGTTTGCCCGGGAAAGGTGCTCAAATTGGGCAGGACGAAGTTCGACACGCGCAAATAAATTTTATCGCCGCCCATCTGGCGCACGGAATAAATGCGCACGCCGAAGTCAGTGATCTCAACCTCCAGCGCCGGCGGCTGAGCTTTGGCGATTAGATTGTAATGCGACTCATCGCTGCCGCGCACGCCGGTGTAGCTCTCTTCTTTATGTTCGAGAAACTTGTGCAGAAACGACAGATGCACCGGATCGATGTTGCCTTCATTGGCCTGCAGGTAGTTGCATTCATGATAAACTTTGTAGACGCAGACGTGATCGGTCGGCTGATTGAGAAATTCATAGTTGGGCAACAGCGGCGCTTCGCCCGGTCCCATGTAAGTAAAAATAATTCCGCCACGCTCCTGGCACGGATAAGCCAGATGATGAATCTGGTCGCGATTGACGCCGCAGCCGGGTTCGCCGGGCTGTTCCAAACAACGGCCGTGAATATCGTAGAGCCAGCCATGATAAAGACAGCGCAGCCCGCCGTCTTCGATGCGTCCGTAACTCAAGTCCGTGCCGCGGTGCGAACAGTGAATGCCGAGCAAGCCGATGCGTCCCTGATCGTCGCGAAACAACGCCAACTCTTCACCGAGAATTTTCACCGGCAGCGGCGCGCCGCCGGCGGGCAATTCTTCCGCCAGGGCCACCGGCTGCCAATAACGGCGCAGCAGCTCGCCGGCCCGCGCGCCAGGGCTGGTTTGCGTCAACAGTTGATTTTCTTCGTTGGTGATCATGTCTCGATTATGACCGTCCCTAAATTTATTTCAAAAGCTTCGCAGCCAGCGCGGTCGCCGGCATGCGAATTTTTTTCACCGACGACTCGAGATGGGTTTCTAATTTCAAATAATCATCCACCGTCATCACATCTTTGCATCCCTGGCTGCCGTATTCCTTCAGCCACTCGGTGTTGACGTCGAGGCGGCGCGACCCTTGAGTCATTGCTCTACCGTAAAGTTCTTGGCCCTCTTTACTGAGCAGCCAGTTGACAAAAATCTTGGTGGCATTCGGATGGGGCGGATTTTTAACCACGCTGATCACGCCGCTGCCGTTGTTGGCGTGGGCGCCCTCTTTGATGCGCGACACCGGCTTCACCGGCAGCCCGGCTTTTATGAACGGCTCATAAGTGTAATGACTCAAGCCGACGGTGAAGGCGAGCTTGCCCTTGGCCAAACTGTCCGCCATTTGACGCTGGTTTTGCGTGATCAACATCTCTTGCTGCGCCAGCTTAGTCAAAAACTCTTCGCCTTTAACTTTCCAGATAAACGACCAAGTATTTTGCCCGGAGCCGGGATTGCGCGGATCGAGAAAACCGATGCGCCCTTTCCATTTCGGATTGAGCAAGTCATCGAAGGATCGAATCTCGCTCGCGTCCGCTTCCTTGCTATTGTACCACCAAGTCTCGCTGGTGTAGCAGAGAAACGCATAGGCGTGCTTCTTCGTGCTGATGTTGTCTTCCCAAATATGGCCACCCCACCAATATTTCGGGTCCTTCACTTCCGGCAGGATCAAATAAGAATTCAAATCGTCCGCCGAACCCGCCGACACCATCGCCAACGGTGTCGCGCCTCCGGCGACGAGAATATCGTAATAGCGCACGCCCGCGCTGTACTCGGTATTGATGCGGGTTACGTTCTCCGGTCCGCGTGCCGACATCAGTTCGATGGAAATGCCGAATTTACTTTTGAACCTCTCGCCGATGAGCACGCGCAGCTCGTTGCTGGCGGGAATGCCGACGACGACGATGCCTTCCTTCTTCGCCGCGGCGAGCGTTTTGTCCCATTCCGCTAGCGCTTGCGCGGAAACTGCATAGGCCGCGCACGTCAACTTCAGCGCGAGAACCAGCGACACCGAATTGAATTTAGCCAATCTCTTCATGCGCGCTTCAAGCTCCGGGAAACGGTATGACGTTGCGAAATTTCTTGATGACACTTGCGCGCAGCTCGCGGCTCGAGCGGCTGACTTTAGGAAACTTGTCTTTCCAATGAAACGGCCGCACGGCGTAGAAAATCGCTCTTCCGTTGGTGTGATCTTTATTTTCTCTTTTCTCCGGCGGCATGCGCGGATCGAGCGGCGTCGACCACGCACCATCGATAATGTCGATATTGGTCGGCGGATCGACCCGCGTCATCATCGCCCACAAAACTTCTTTCATGTTGGTTGGATCGATGTCGTCGTCGACCACCACAACATAGCGCCCATTGCGCGCCGACGCCGCGCAGCTGACGGCGGCGATACCGGCTTGCTTAGCATGGCCGGGAAATTTCTGCTCGATGGCGACCACGGTCATGTAAGGCGAATGATTGTAGACGCCGACGACGTTTTGTACGCCGGCAGCTTCCAATTGATCCCAGAGAATTCCAGCCGTCGGATTGCCGTCGATCTTCATCGCGCCGGTCCACAACGGCGCCTCTTCTTCGAGGATCGGATCGTTGCGGTGATAAATTGCTTTAACGCGGATCACCGGCTGCGCTTCGCCGGTGCCAATCGTGCCGCCGGAATAATAACCCGGCCATTCGCCGAACGACCCCTCGGCGCGCGCTTCTTCGCTGGGCGGTGGAATCTCGCCTTCGATGGCGATCTCCGCGCCGGCGGGAATCGGCAAGCCGGTTACCGGGCCGCGAATGAATTCCAGCGGCTGGCCCATCAAACCGCCGGCGTAATCGAGCTCTGATTTGCCATAGGCTAGTTTCGTATGCGCCAGAGTGAAGAGCAATGGATCGCTGCTGAACGTCGCCACCACCGGACAGCTTTTTCCCTGCTGCCAATACTTCGCGCAAATCAGCCGGCCGTCTTGCCCAGGACTCATCCACAGGCCGAGGAGATTTTTCTCGTGCAGCTGAATCCGGTACGTGCCGGCATTGATGAAGCCGCTGTCGGGGTCGGCGTTGATCAGACAATCGCCGGTGCCGATGTAGCGCCCGCCGTCGCCGTCATGAAAACGTGGCGCGGGAAATTTAAAGAGATCGACCTTGTCGCCCTCGATGACATTTTCCATCAGTGGCGCAGTTTTCACCGCCGCGGCGGGAATGGACTTGCCCGACTTCATCTTACGCGCTAGCAGCCGCACCACTTCGAGCTTGGTTTTATCCGGTGAAATGCCGAAGGCCAAAGCAGTCCGTTTATAGTTGGCAAAAGCGAGACTGACCAGACGAAAGCCGGCGGGATAATCCTTGATCTTGTCGAACAGCAGCATCGGCCGCTCGTCTAGCTCAGCGGTCGCTTCGATCAACGCGCCGATCTCGTTGTTCCAATCCGCGCCTTCGATCAAGCGCCACGCGCTGATTTTCTTGGCTTCCTCGATGAAGCCGCGGAAGTCGTGATAGGGAAGTGTGTCCATGGGTTGTCTCCAACAAAGAAACTTATCAACGGCGGTGGACTCTAATGTCCAAGTTACAAAGCTACAACCAGCTGCCTGTTCACTCCGTCATACCGGCGAAGGCCGGAAGGTGGATTCACATTTGAAGTGCAACAGGTCACGAGTAAATACCTCAGCCGGGGTTTGGTAGTTAAGACACTTTCTCGGAGTGTGATTATAGCAACGGACCAGCGAGAGCAAGCGCTCATCGGAAAG
>SHYW01000055.1 GCA_009692615.1 Deltaproteobacteria bacterium
GCGGCCTCAACCACGGTGATCTCGCTGCGATATACTCGTTGAATTACGTCTAGTCGTTTCTCGTCTTTCATTGTCAGGGTTGTCATCCTTCCACCCTGACATAATTACGTTGCCGTTAACCCCTGACATAATCACTTTGCTACAACACAGTGTAGGGTATAGGATAGTAGAGGCAGGGCGCGAGAGGAGGCGCTGAATTATGGCCAATAAAGGAATTCTTATCACCGGTGGTTCCGGTCTCGTTGGGGCCTATGCGGTGCAGATGTTGCTGGCGCGCGGCGAGCGGCCGGTTATTTTCGACGTCGCCCTCAACGAACGGTTGCTCAGTGCCGTCGGCGTCGACACCAGCAAGGTAACGTTAATCCGCGGCGACATGGCCGACATGCCGGCGCTGATTTCAGCCATCCGCGACAACGATTGCGATCAAATTATTCATCTCGCGGCGTTTCTCGGCGAAGAAGTGCAGCGTCGGCCGTACAGCGGCGTGCGCCTCAACTTCATGGGCACGATCAATGTTTTCGAAGCCGCGCGCCTGGAAAAAGTCCGCCGCGTGGTGTTTCCCAGCTCTGGGACGGTTTACCTGGGCTCGCTAGGCGAAGGGTTGAAACAGATCGACGAGAGTATCCCGATGAATCCTCCGTCGGTCTACGCCGCCACCAAGGCGAGCTGCGAATTCATGGGGCGCGCTTACGCCAAGCGCTACGGCTTCGAATTTATCTGCCTGCGTTATACCGGCGGGCTTTACGGTCCGTCGCCGGCGGCGCTCAAGGCGACCCGCGAGATCGCCATCCAGCAAATGATTCGCGCCGCGGTGAAAGGGGAGTCAGCGAAGATCAACTGGCCTTACGGTCCGGCGGAAATTCTTTATGGCAAAGACGCCGCCAAGGGCACCGTGTTGGCGGTCTGCAAAGACAAGTTCAAAGACACGCTGTTTCACATCGGCAACGCCGACTTGGTGAGCGGCGAGGACATCGTCGCGGCGATCCGGCAGAAATTTCCCGGCTCCAACATCGAGATCGTCAAAACCAACAATCCCATGCCTTATCCAGATTCGCGCCTATCGAGCGATTTTTCCCGAGCCAAGGAACAGTTGGGCTATGAACCGGACTATCCCATCGACAAAGCCGTCGCGGACTACGGCGCGACGCTCAAAAAACTCGAAAATCTGTAAGGCATCTGAAGCTCGACTTGGCGCCAGCGTCTAAAAAGCGAGGATGAAAAAATCTATGAGATCTTTGCGCAATGGCTTTTTTCTATGGCTGTTGGCATTCGCCCTGACCGGCGCCAACGCCTTCGCCGCACAACCGGCGCCGGCGAAGCCGGCATTCGACGAAAAAGCGGTGGCCGATTTCTTCCGCGGCAAGACCGTGCGCATCGTCGTCGGTTTTTCCGCCGGCGGCGGTTACGATCAATACTCCCGGCTCATCGCGCGCCACTTGTCGCGCCATATTCCCGGCAACCCGAATGTCTTGGTCGATAACATGGCCGGCGTCGGCAGCATGATCGCGGCCAATCATATGTACAACGCCGCGCCCAAGGACGGCACGATTGTCGGCAACCTTTCCGGTCCGATCGTCTTGGAGCAGCTCTTTGGCAATCCGGCGGTGCAGTACGATATGGGCAAATTCCGCTATCTCGCGGTGCCGGTGAGCGAGAGCTACTTGATGATCGTTCATAAGAGAACTGGCATTACGAAGTTCGACGAGCTGCGCGGCGATAAGGGTAAACAAGTAACCATGGGCGCGATCCCCGGCTCCACCGTCGAGCACGCGCCGATCATGGTCAGAGAAGTGCTCAACACCAATCTCAAGGTCGTTTCCGGCTACAAAGGCACCGCCGAAGTGCGCTTGGCCTTGGATAGCGGCGAGGTCGACGGCTTCTTCAACACTTGGACCTCGTCTAAAGTCACTTCCATGGACAAAGTGAAGAGCGGCGAATGGGTCGTGCTGGCGCAGCTCACGGAAACGCCGATGAAGGACTTGATCGTGCCCAATGTGCCGACGATACAGCAAATCTCTCGCTCCGAGGAGCAGCGGCTGTTGCTCAAGTTTGGCACCAGCACGCCCAACGACTTCGGCAAGGTTTATGTCCTACCGCCGGGAACCCACGCGGAGCGCGCGGCGGCGCTGGAAGCGGCGTTCGCGAAGGTGTTCAAGGACAAAGAACTGATCGCCGACGCGGACAAGGGGCGTCTCGAAATCGACCCGCTGATCGGCACTACCATCGCCAGGCTGGTCAGCGAGTTTCTCGGCATGCCCAGCGAATTGAAGAATAAGCTACAAACGGTTCTGAAAACGCCGGTGCGGAAATAGGGAGTTACCCGATATCCAATTGGAGGAAGCTTAGGATGCATTGCGGAACTAGAATTCTCTCGCTGTTATTTTTTCTATTGGCGCTCGCGCCGCTGCCAGTTTCGGCCCAGACCGAGACGATCGAAGAGCTTTATAAGAAAGCGCTCAAGGAAGGGGGCGTGCTCAACTGTTATTGCTCGCTGGCACAGATCAACGCGGAAATTATCTACCCGCTCTTTGAAAAGCGTTTTCCGGGCATCAAGATCAACCATGTCGATGCCACTTCCGATAAGCTCGCGGCGCGCGTGATTACCGAAGCTCGCGGCGGTCGAGTGATCGCCGACGTGGTGGAGTTCGGCCTCGAGGATATCAATAAGATCCAGGCTCAAGGGCTAATTTTGGATAGGGCGCCGCCGGAGGCCGCCGACTATCCGGCCAATCTGCGCGGTTCCTACTGGTCGGCGAATAACCTGATTTTCTTTGTCGGGGCGTGGAATACCGCCCAGGTGAAGAAAGACGAAGAGCCCAAGTTTTTGGATGATTTCGGCGATCCGCGCTGGAAGGGCCGGCTCATTGCCGAGCCGCGCGACTACGAAGTTTTGATCGCCCTCATGCACAAGCATAAGAGTTTGGAAAAGGCCAGTGCCGTGTTGGCTCGGATCGCCGCTAATAACGTCGAATTTCACCGCGGACACTCGCAGTTGGCCGAGCTGATCGTGGCGGGGCAGGCCGCAGCTTGTTTTACTTGCTACTCGCACCACTACCCCGCGCGGATGAGAAAGGGCGCGCCGGTTAATTATATGTTGTCAGAGGGCGCCGCCGGCATTATCGCCGTGGCGGTGCTCAAAGCCGCACCGAGTCCGAACACCGCATGGTTGTTTGCCCGCTGGGCGGCCTCCGAAGAAGATCAAAAGGTTTACGCCCACGGCGGGCGCACGCCGGCGCATCCCAAAGTCGAGCCCACGGAAAAGATTCGCCCGGCAACGATTTATCCGGTTGGCGTCGAAGATATCAAGGATTTTTCTAGGTACGAAAAGATCTGGAAGGAAATTTTCAAACTGCGATGATGGCGTTGGCAGCAAAGACCAAAGGAGATCCTATGACAAAGTTTGGATTGGCCCTGCTCGCTTGGTTTGGGTTAATAGTCTCCGGCGCCGGCGCGCAGTCGCTCGATGACCTGCACAAGCTGGCGCTCAAAGAGGGCGGCGTGGTGAACTTTTACGCGACCTTGGCGCAGATCAATGCCGAGAAGATTTTGCCGGTGTTCGAGAAACGGTTTCCCGGCATGAAAGTCAATCATGTCGACGCCACGGCTGACAAACTGGCGGCGCGGGCGATTACTGAAGCGCGCGGCGGCCGGGTGATCAGCGACGTGTTTCAAATGGCCTTGGAAAACGTGCTTCAGGTCGGTGAGCAGAAGCTGTTGATTGACAAGTTGCCGCCCGAAGCAGCCGCGTATCCCGCGTCTCTTAAGGGAGCCAACTGGCTGGGGGCGGACTTGGTCATCATCATTGGCTCATGGAACACCGGACTGGTCAAAAAAGAAGATGAGCCGAAACAGTTTGAAGATTTCGCCGATCCTAAGTGGAAAGGGAAATTGATCGCTGAAGCGCGCGATGTCGAGCTTTTGATCGGCCTCGCCCGTCACAAATATAAAAACGACGAGAAGGCGTTCGATTTTCTCCGCAAGCTAGCGGCCAACAATATCGAATTTCACAAAGGTCATTCCGAACTGGCGGAGTTTCTCACCGCCGGCCAGGCCGCCGCCTGCGTGACCTGCTACGCGCACCATTATCCGCCGCGCATCAAGAAAGGCGCGCCGCTGGGTTATATGCAGGGCGAAGGCATCGCGACGATTACCGCCAACGCTCTGGCCAAGGATGCACCCCATCCCAACGCCGGCTTGTTGTTCTATCGCTGGTCGGCCAGCGAAGAAGGACAAAAAGCCTACGCCGCCGGTGGCCGCTTGCCGCCCCATCCCAAAGTTGACCCGGTGGAAAAGATTCGCCCGGCGATTCTCTATCCGATCGGAACGGAGGAGATCAAGGAATGGCGTCGCTATGAGAAAATCTGGAAAGAGATTTTCAAGCTGCGTTAGAGATCAGCTTGACTCCATCGATTAAACTGCTATCACCGTTGCACCGGACTTTTCGGTGCAATATGGAGGTCGTCATGTTGGCAATTCGGTTACTCGTTTTCGGCGCGGTCATGATCGTTGGCGGGATGGTTACGTACGTCCCAGCCCACTGTCAGTCCCTCGACGAACTCCATAAGGCCGCACTCAAGGAAGGCGGCGGGCTCAACTTCTACGGCACGTTGGCGCAGATCAACGCAGAAATCATTTTCCCACTGTTCGAAAAGCGCTTTCCTGGCATTAAGGTAAATCACATCGACGCCACCTCGGATAAGCTGGTGGCCCGCGCGGTTAGCGAAGCGCGCGGCGGCAAGACCCTCGGCGATGTCTTTCAGGTACCCCTGGAAAACGTCGTGCAACTGCACGAACAAGGATTGATGCAGGAACTGTCGTTGCCGGAATCGGCGGCCTATCCCGAAGGACTCAAAGGATCATTCTGGACTGCCTCCGACCTTCAGTACTTTGTTGCCGCATGGAACACCAATCTGGTTAAGAAGGACGAAGAGCCCAAGAGCTTCGACGACTTTATCAATCCGAAATGGAAAAACCGCCTAATCGCTGAACCGCGCGATTTGGAAATGCTCCTGGCTTTCGCCAAGTATCGTTTCAAGAATGATGAAAAGGCGATCGACTACTGGAAGAAGGTCGCCGCCAACAATGTCGAATTTCACGCCGGCCATTCGCAGTTGGCCGAACTCTTGGTCGCCGGCCAGGCCGCGGTCTGTCTAACCTGTTACTCGCACCACTATCCGATCCGTATGAGGAAGGGTGCTCCGGTTAACTACATGCTCAGCGAAGGCGTGGCTTCGATCAACGCCACCGCGGTGTTCAAGAATGCGCCTCATCCGAACACGGCGTTATTGTTCGCGCGTTGGGTGGCGAGTTTAGACGGGCAAAAAGTGATGGCCCAAGGTGGGCGCAATCCAGCTCATCCCAAGGTCGATCCCACCGATAAGACCAAGACCGACAAAGCGTACTTTATCACGGCCGCCGATTTGAAGGAATTTCCCAAGTACGAAAAGACTTGGAGAGCAATCTTTAAGCTGCGTTAGTCAAGACCAACTTCTTGACGCGGAAGTAAACCATGTCCACTGTCGCAACTCCCACTACTGCAAAACAGAGCAATGGCCTAGACCCGGCACTGTTAGTTCCAGTAGTTGGCGCCGCCATTCTGATTTATCTCGCCGTGCTGCCGCTGTTCATGTTGATCATGGGCAGCTTTCAGGCCGAGGTGGCGCCGCGGGAGTTTGTCTACACGCTGCAGAACTATCAAAAGGCCTATGCCAGTGAGCATACCTACTCGACCTTCGTAAACTCGCTGATCTTTGCCTCGGGTTCGGCGGCGATAACATTTTTATTCGGTACAATGTTGGCGTGGCTCACCGAGCGCACCAACACGCCAATGCGCAAACTATTCGTGCCGATCGCCGTGGTTCCATTGATCCTTCCTGGCGTTCTTGAATCCATCTCGTGGATTTTTCTTTTAAGTCCCAAGTTCGGCTATGTGAACGTTTGGTTGATGCATCTGTTCGGTCTGCAATCGCCGCCGTTCAACGTGTTTTCTCTGCCGGGCATGATCTGGGTCCACTCCGTCGGCCAGGTGCCGTTGGCGTTTTTGATGATGACCGCGGCGTTCAAATCGATGGATCCATCCTTGGAAGAATCGGCGATGATGTCGGGAGCCAATACTTGGCAGACCATCAAGCGGATTACCTTACGCCTGTTAGCACCCACCGCCGGTTCGGTTCTGCTCATTCTGTTTGTCCGCACCCTTGAATCTTTCGAAACCCCGGCGCTGATCGGCATCCCGGCGCGTATTTACGTCTATACGAGTGAAATTTTTCTCGCTTTCAATGAATATCCGCCGGACTACGGCCGCGGCGGCGCCTTAGCGGTGGGTCTATTACTGCTCAGTGCCGTGGGTGTTTGGCTCTATACCAGAGCTACAAAAGAGGGTAAAAAATTCCAAACCGTCACGGGCAAGGCTTTCCGGCCGCGCCAGTTCGATCTGGGCCCGTGGCGGTGGGCCGGCTTCGCTTTCCTGATGGTCTATTTTATCTTTGTCGTGCTGCTGCCATTTTTGGTTTTGTTTTGGGCGTCGTTCTTGCCGTTTTTCGCGGCGCCGAGTTGGAGCGCACTGGATAAGTTGACCTTGGACAATTACCGTTACTTGGGCGGGTTTAGGCCGTTTTGGGAGGCGATGAAGAACAGCGTCATTCTCTCGACCTTGACCGCCACTGTGGCTATGGTGTTGACCTCCTTGGTCGCCTGGATCGTTTATAAGAGCAAATTGCGCGGTGCCTGGATTCTCGACATCCTCGCTTTTATCCCGATCACCATCCCTGGCATAGTCATGGGCATGGCGCTGATTCTTTTGTACGTCGCCTTTCCGATTCCAATCTACGGCACCATATGGGTGTTGTTGATCGCCTATGTGACGCGCTTTATACCGTACGGCATGCGCTCCTCGTCAGGATCGATCATGCAGATTCATAGCGAGCTTGAAGAGGCTGCCGCCGCTTCCGGGGCATCGTGGTGGGACACTTTCAAACGGGTGACGCTGCCCTTGCTCCGTCCGGGTTTCGTCGCCGGCTGGATCTATATCTGCATCGTGTCGTTTCGCGAGTTCTCTACCTCGGTGCTGCTCGCCACCGGCGAAAGCCGCGTGCTGTCGATTTTACTTTTTACCATGTTCGAGCAAGGTCAAGTGACGATTGTCGCCGCCATCGGCATCCTGATGATCGTTACCCTGCTGACTGTAGTGGGAATATTTTACAAACTCACCGGCAAAGTGGGCATACAGACGTAGGGAAGATTGGAGTACTGGAGTGATGGAGTAATGGAGAGATGATTTTCGGACCCAACACTCCATCACTCCAATACTCCATCATTCCAGTTTTTCGGGAGAACCATTCGTGATCGAAGTTAAGGGTCTGGTAAAAATCTACGAAGATGGCTCCAATGCCGGGGTCAAGGCCGTCAACGAAATCAGCTTCACGGTGGAGGAGGGGAGGTTTTATACCTTGCTCGGACCCTCCGGTTGCGGCAAGACCACGACCCTTCGCTGTATCGCCGGCCTGGAAAAAGCCAACGGCGGCGAGATCATCGTCGCCGGGCAAAAAGTCTACTCCGCCAACGCTAATACTTATGTGCCGGCCTATCGCCGTCCCATCGGCATGGTGTTTCAGAGCTACGCCATCTGGCCGCACATGACGGTATTCGAGAACGTGGCGTTCCCATTGCGCGTCGGCAAAGAGAAGGTCAGCAGCACCGAGTTAAAGAAGAAAGTCATGACCGCTCTCGAACAGGTGGAGTTGAATGGCTATGAAGCGCGCATGGCGACGCAATTGTCGGGCGGGCAGCAGCAACGCCTCGCTTTGGCGCGCGCCCTGGTACGCGAGCCTAAAGTTTTGCTGCTTGACGAGCCGCTCAGCAATCTCGACGCGAAATTGCGCGAGCGCATGCGTTTCGAGCTGCGCGAGCTTCAGCGTCGTCTGCGTATTACGACGCTTTACGTGACCCACGACCAGATCGAAGCGCTGTCCATGTCCAATGTGATCGCGGTGATGAACCAGGGGATGATCGTTCAGGAGGGCGCGCCGCGGGAGATTTATCTGACGCCGAAGAGTAAGTTTGTCGCCAACTTCATCGGTTCGACCAATCAGTTGACCGGCCATTTGGCCCGCGTCGATGCCGACGGCACCGGTATGGTGCGCACGGACGACGGTGAGATCGCCTGCGCGGTGCTCGACGGCTTGCAGGCCGGCAGTAAGGTCGTGGTCGTGGTGCGGCCGGAGAGCGTCAACATGCATGTGCAACGGCCGAGCCAATGCGAGAACCTCATCGAAGCCAAGATCGGCGCGGCGATGTTCCTCGGCGAATATTTGGACTGCACCGTCGAGTTGGGGAACCATGTGCTGCAAACCCATCAGCGCCACACTATGCAAATCCGCCGCGGCGATACCGTCTGGGTCGAGCTGCCGGCGAGCGAATGCATGGCGTTGCCCGCCGAATAGTCAGACGGAGTTTTCTCCCTCGGTTGAATCAGGCCCATCTTAGGTTTAAATCCATAGTAGCCAGTGAGCGCGCGGCGACGCGCGGAAGGTTGGTGCGGTGCTATGATTGGTAAGATTCTTACTATCGTCGGCTTGATAACGTTGGTCTTGCTCGGCCAAGCCGGAGCCCAGGAGCGCTTGCGCTTGGTATACAGCTCGGCGGATGGCACCAACTTCGTTTGGTACGCGGCCCTCGACGGCGGCTTTTACAAGAAGCATGGCTTGGATGTCGATTTGATCTTCGTGCCGAGCTCGACCACCGCGGTGTCAAGCATGATCGCCGGCGATATTCAGATCGGCAACAACTCCGGCGGCACGGTTGCGAGCGCGGTGGTCGGCGGCGCCAACTTGGTGCTCACCGGTTGTTACATCAACACGCTGCCCTATGAATTAGTCGTCCACGAATCGATCAAATCGGCCGAAGAGCTGCGCGGCAAAAGCATCGGCATCAGTCGGGTCGGCAGCGCGTCGGACTCGGCGGCGCGTATTTTGGTCAAAGGACTAGGACTTGAGCCGGTCAAAGATGTGCCGATCTTACAGGTGGGCGGCACCGCCGAGCGCGCCGCGGCGTTTCGCGGCGGGCGGATTGTCGGCTTTCCTTCGCCTCCCGGCGTGATTCATTTGGCCCAGGGCATGCCGCACCGAATCTTGATCAGCACGGCGGACTTTCAGAAGCGCTATGAGTTCCCTTTTATTTGCTCATCGACAACGAAAACGTTTCTCGCGGCGCGGCGCGATACTGTGCGGCGCGTGACGATGGCCTTGATCGAAGCGACCCATTTTCTCAAAACCCGTAAAGAAGAGAGCAAAAAGTTCATCGCCAAGTTCTCGCGCCAAACCAATCCTAAATATTTAGAGGATTCCTACATCGCCATGGCCAAGTTGCACGACCGCGTGCCGCTGGTGACCCGTGCCGGCGCCGAGGATCAAATGAAAGAGTCGCTCAGCCGCAAACCGGGAATGAGTTTGAAATTGGAAGACTGGATTGATGACAGCATCGTGCGCGAGCTCGATAAGAGCGGGTTTATCGACCGGATTTACAAGTGAGATTGCTGGTTCTCAGCAATGAATGCTGCTGCCATGTTGAACAGAGTTTGTACCGCTAAGAAAATCCCCCTCAATCCCCATTTTTCAAAGGGGGAAGTTCGGAGAGCGAAGCCGGTTCCCCTCTTTGAAAAAGAGGGGCTAGGGGAGATTTTCTGGCATGTCAATGTTCAACGAATTACGCCATGATCGCAGCCGTTGTTCTATCCGCGGGTGAGTCGAGCCGCATGGGCGAGCCTAAGGCACTGTTGTCGATTGACGGGCAAACTTTCATTGAGCGGATTGTCAGCGCGCTCAAGCTGAGCGGCTTGGAACGGATCGTTGTGGTTCTCGGCTTCAATGCTGAAGAGATGCGGCAAAAGATCGCGCACCTGCCGGTCGAGATCGTCGTCAATCCCCATTTCAAACAGGGCCAGCTTTCTTCGTTGCAGGCGGCGATTCGTCACTTGGAATCCGATAATAATTGCCAAGCTATGTTGGTTCACCTGGTCGATCATCCTTATGTCGATCCAGTTTTGGTGCGCGCGTTGCTTCAACATTTTAGTAATTCGAAAAAAGTAATCGTCGTGCCGCGCCATCATGGCAAACGGGGACATCCGGTGATTTTCTCTCGCGCGCTGTTCAGCGAATTGTTAAATGCGCCGCTCGATCAAGGCGCCAAGGCCGTGGTCAACGCTCACCGCGACGAGACCTTGGAAATCGACACTGAAGACGTTGGCATCACTCTCGATATCGATACGCCGGAACTTTATCGGCAACATGTGAAAGGTAAGTAGATGGCAAAACTGCAATTGACTTTGGCCTGCGGCGACTATGATTTTTTGCGGCCGCTGATCGACGGCGAGATTCAACCCCAGGGGATTGAATTGAACGTCCTCACCATGCCGTCGCCGGAGCGCCACGGAAGGATGTTGAAGCATGACGAGTTCGACGTTTGCGAATTGTCCCTGGTCGGCTATTTAGTTTCCCGCGACAAGGGCTGCGGCTACAACGCGCTCCCGGTTTTTCCACACCGCCGCTTTCGCCATCAGTACATGGTCAAGCGCACCGGTTGCGGCATCGAGAAGCCGGCCGATCTGAACGGCAAACGAATCGCGCTCGATACCTTGCAGAATTCCGCCGGCCTATGGATGCGCGGCATTCTCCAAGATCATTATGGATTAGATCTCAAGACCGTCGAATGGTGGTGTCAGGAAGAAGAAGATATTCCCTTCGAGCCGGCGAGTTGGATGAACGTCAAGCGCGTGGCGCACGGCAAGAACGTCGATCAAATGCTGCTCGACGGCGAGATCGAAGCTTCGCTTTATCCTGAAACGCTGCCGTCGATTCGTAACGGCAATCCCAAGGTTGCTCTGTTATTCCCTGATTCTAAGAAAGCCGAGATCGAATACTACCAAAACGGCGGCCACTTCCCGATCATGCACACGGTGGTGGTGAAGAATCACATCTTGGAAAAACATCCTTGGGTCGGCATCAGCTTGGTGCAGGCCTTCGAGAAGGCCAAGCAAATTTGCTACGCGCGCAACAGCGACCCGCGCAGCTTCGCCTTGGTCTGGGTGCAAGACTTGATGCGCGAACAAAAAGAAATCTTCGGCACCGATCCCTGGCCGTATAATTTGGACGACAACCGCAAAGCGCTGGAAGCGGTGATCCGTTATGAATACGAGCAGGGGATGATTAAGAAAAACCCCAAGGTCGAGGATCTGTTCTTCGCGCCGAGCTTGGAGCGGATTCAGCATTACGTGTAAGCGCTTGAGCGTGTCTGTCGTTGTGAACGGAATCGGCGCGTTGAGATTCCGTCGTCGTGGGCTACCGGGCGCGCTACGCGCAGCCGCTGCGTAAGCCGGTTTGGAGATCCTTACGAAGGCTGCCGGCTAACAACAGCTTGCAGCGGACCGTCAGCTGAAGCTGGAGGTTAGCCAGCGTGAGAGGAGCGTCGACATTCTTAGGCTGGCTGTTCTAAAATTCACTAAGCAATTCGTATGATCACGAAGAAGTTGAGCACGATCCTTACCGGCTGCTATTTGCTGTTGGCGGTATCTACTGTCGCTTATGAACTCAGCATCCGACTTTTCGACCGAGGGCATTCTGAATTTGCCGGCATGTTGTCGGTGGCGCTAAGCTTGCCGGCGAGTGTCGCGGTGATCTGGATCGGCAAGGCGGCGTTCGGCGTGAACGTCGGCCATTCGGACGTTTCATTTGTCGTGATCCTCGGACTCTCGGCGCTCGCGAACGCCTGCATCGTCTGGTTGGTTTTCGTTATGCTCAGCCGTCAGAGGTGAATTTTTGAGGAGAATGTCGGCCCGTAGCTTGACCAGTCGCACAAGCGCGGCCTCACCATCGACAAATAACGAGCGCCAAAATCCCTGTGGCATATATTCCTGCCGCCCTCACTTGTCACTCTTCTCCACTTGACACACAACGCCGCTCCGGCGTACGACGATGATATCAAGACCGCCAAAGGAGAGTTGCCATGGCCAATTCATTCGAAGTCATCGATGCCGACGGACATATCACCGAGAGCGACGCCCAGCTGAAAAAATACATGCCGGAGAAATACGTCAAACGAGTTTCGTCGTTGACGCCGGGCGATAGCTGGGATCGTTCGCTCAGCGGCAAGCTCGGCACCAGGGCGGGCGATGCCAAGAGTTGGCTCGACGCCATGGATCGCGGTGAAGTTTCGACCGCGGTGTTATATCCGACCAACGGTTTGAGCGTGGGCTGGATTCGCGAGCCCGATGTCGCGGTGCAGTATGCTCAAGCATGGAATAATTTCTGCTCGGAAGAGTTTCAGAAAGTCAGTCCGCGGTTGAAATGCGTCGCCTTGGTTTCGTTTCAAGATGTCGCCGAAGCGGTCAAGGAATTGCGCCGCGCGGTCAAAGAATTGAAACTGGTCGGCTTGATGCTGCCGGCGGTGGGTTTGCGCCTGCCCCTCGGCCATGAAAGCTTTTGGCCGATTTATGAAGAGGCGGAGAAGCTTGACTGCATGGTCGGCGTCCATGCCACCGTGCGCGGGCCGCACTATTTTGCCGGCGATTTGTTCGACCAGTTCATCGAAGTGCACACGCTGTCGCACTCTTTTGCGCAGATGATGCATTGCACCAGCTTGATGTTTCGCGGCGTGTTCGACCGTTTTCCTAAACTCCGCGTGGCGTTCATGGAAGCGGGTTGCAGTTGGGCGCCTTACTGGTTCGGCCGCATGAGCGAGGAGTGGGAGATTCGCGGTGCGGTGGAAGCGCCCCTGTGCAAGCGCAAACCGCTCGACTACTTGAAGGACGGGCGGATTTATTTTCACGCGGAAGATTATGAGCCATTGATCGGCGCGACCACGGAAATAATTTCCCATCGAAATATTTACTACGCTTCCGATTTTCCTCACTGGGACACCGAATTCCCGGAAAATATCCACCATTTGAATCGGCGCAAAGACTTGAACGACGAAGCCAAAAAATGGCTGTTCGCCGAGAGCGCCAAGAAACTCTACAATCTGAGTTAGGACATGGCGGTGAAACGCAAAGTTTGCATGACCGGTCCCACCGGGCTGACCGTGGTCGAAGACGCCTTGCGCCAAGCCGGCTGCGAGTTGGTCTTGGGGAAATCGCTAGACGATTTCCGCGAATTTCGTTACCAGCGCAAGGAGCTGGTCAAGTTGATCGGCGATGCGCCGATTGTTTTTCCCGCCGGCCGAGATTTTATCGGCGCGGATATTTTGGACTCCTGTCCCGATCTCCAAGCGGTGGTGAAGTCGAGCATCGGCATCGAATCGGTGGATGTCGACGCGGCCACCGATCTCGGTATCCTGTGCTGCAACAGTCCGACGCCGGAAAATTATTTGGGCGTGGCCGAGGCGACCATCGGCTTGATGGTGGCGCTCTTCAAACGCTTGAAGCGCAACGAGGCTCACATGCGCGTCCATGGCTGGAAGGAAGCGCGCAACCACGGCGTGCTCATGCTCGGCAGGACGGTGGGCATCATCGGCGTCGGGCGGATCGGCCAAAGCATCGCCAAGCGCTTGGCGGGCTGGGGCATGAATATCTTGGGCTACGATCCCTACGTGACCCAGGAAACTGTGGCGGATTTAGGCGTAACGATGGTTTCTCTCGAAGAACTGCTGCGCCAATCCGATGTCGTCACGCTTCATGTGGTGTTGACCCGTGAGACCCGCGGCCTGCTTGGCATGGCGCAATTCAAATTGATGAAACCCAGCGCTTTTTTCATCAACACCTCGCGCGGTCCGGCGATCGACGAGAGCGATTTGATTCAAGCATTGAACGACAACCTAATCGCCGGCGCGGCTCTCGATGTCTACGCCGAGGAACCGACGCCGATGAGCAATCCACTGCGCCAAGTGGAAGCCGAGAAATTGATCTTGACGCCGCACACGATCGGGACCAATCCCGGCTCCCAGGCGGCGGGGCAACAGCTCGCCGCGCAATCGATTCTTGAACTACTTGAAGGCAAGGTTCCCAATACCGTAGTCAATCCGCTGGCAATTCCGCGCTGGCGGGAACGGTTTTGGTCGTGATGAATTTGTATCGCCATTTCAAGCTGGCATTTTTCGCGCTCGTGTTCGTGATGGTGGGGAATAGCGTGGCATTGGCGGCTGGTGCGCCGATTCGCGTTGGTTATCCGCAGCCGAGCGGCGCCATGCTGCCGTTGTGGTTGGTGAGCGATGCTCGGCTCGATCAGAAATACGGCGTGACCGTGCAGAACATTTTTATCTCCGGCGCGGCGCGCATGAATCAATCGATGGTCGCCGGCGATATCGATTTGGCGAGCATCGGCGGCGCCGTGGTCAATACGGTTTTGGCCGGCGGCGATTTGGTCGCCATTGCGGTGGGCGTGCCGACCTATGGGTTTTCCTTTTACGCTCGGCCGGAGGTCAAGGACATCGCTAGCTTGCGCGGCCAGGTTGTCGGCATCATGAGCAAGGGCGCGTCTTCTGAGCATGCCGTGATCTCCTTGCTCCAACGTTACAACTTGCAACCCGGCAAGGACGTGAAGTTCATCTATCTCGGCGGCGTGCGCGAAGTGCTCGCCGCCATCGAGCGCGGCATCGTCGCGGCCGGTGTGTTGTCGTCGCCGACGACCTTGGCGGCGCGGCGCCTGGGCCAGAAAGAATTGGTCAACATCGCGACCCTCGGTGTGCCCTACGTGCACAGCGGTGTGGTCACCCGGCGGAGCTTCGCGCGCCAGCAACCGGAAAGCGTGAAAGCGTATCTGCGCGCCTACATCGCCGCCATAAAAATCGCCAACGAAGACGCCGAGACCAGTAAGACGGCCTTGAGCCGCTATTTAATCACCACTGACAGCGCGATCCTCGACGAAGCGTATCAAACGTTTCGCGGCATGTTTCCCCGCGTTCCCTACGTGACCGAAGAGCAAATCAGGTCGAGTCTCACGTTGTCGGAAAATCCCAAGGCGGCGGGGGCCAATCCCAAGGATTTCTTCGACACCCGGTTTTTAAAAGAGATTGAAGACAGCCGTTTTGTTCAGGAGCTTTATGGGCGGCGCTAAGTGGTGTTGTCCGAGGTATTATAGGGGCGAAAGATTTTTCGCCCCTACGGTCATGCTGGGCGCGATGTTGATTTTGGCGTTGCTGCTGCTGCAAATATCGGCGGGCGATAGTTTCGCCGCCGCTACCATTCGCATTGGCTATCCGCAGCCGAGTGGCGCCATGTTGCCGATTTGGGTGATGGCGGAAACCAAGCTCGACCAGAAATACGGCGTCGATCTGCAGAACATTTACATTTCCGGCGGCGCCCGTCTGACGCAAACGTTGGTGTCGGGTGATATTGAACTCGCGGCCACCGGCGGCGCGGTGATTAACGCGGTTTTGAGCGGCGCGGAGATTACCTATGTCGCGGCCAGCGTGCCGACCTATGGTTTTGCTCTCTACGTGCGTAACGATGTGAAGGACGTGGCTTCGCTCAGGGGCAAAGTCGTCGGCCTGATGACCAAGGGCGCGTCCACGGATCATGGAATGACCGCGCTCTTGCGCCAGTACAACATGCGCTCCGGCCAGGATGTCAAAGTCTTGTACCTTGGCGGTGTGCGCGAAGGTTTAGCCGCCTTGGATCGCGGTATCGTCTCGGCGACGACGATCTCGGCGCCGACGACTTTAATGGCGCGCCGCATGGGCTACAAGGAGCTGCTCAACTTCGCCAATTTGAAAATCCCGTACATTCAGTTAGGCATCGTTGCCCATAAAAGTTTCTTGCGCCAACAGCCCGAGCGCATGAAGGCGTTTCTGCGCGGTTACATCGCCGCGATCAAAGTGGTCAACGAAGACAGCGAGGTCAGCAAGCACGCGCTGGCCAAGTATCTGGCGACCAGCGACGGCGCGATTCTCGACGAAGCCTATCAAGCCTATCGCGGCATCTATCCGAAAGCGCCCTACACGACCGAAGATCAAGTACGTTCGATTCTCGCCGCTGCCGATCATCCAAAGGCTGCGGCCGCCGATCCGAAAGATTTTTTCGATAACCGATTGTTGAAGGAGATCGAAGACAGTGGCTTTATCAATGAACTTTATAGCCGGCGGTAAGTGGTTTTGTCAGGCGGATAGAAGGGCGGATTTCACCACGGAGGACACGAAGGGCACGAAGTTCGGAATAAGAATTATCCGAAACCTTCGTGTCCTTCGTGATCTCCGTGGTGAAAAATCTTTCGCATCGTACTGCCGAGAAGCCATTCTTCGCACAATGGTTGTCGCACTTCTATTACTCTCAGCGCTCGCGCAGAACTGTCAGGCAGCCGTCGCACCGATCACCGTGCGCGTCGGTTATCCCCAGCCGAGCGGGGCGCAGTTGCCGCTGTGGGTGATGTCGGAAGCGAAGCTCGATCGCAAGTACGGCGTCGATTTGCAAAACATTTATATCTCCGGCGGCGCCCGACTGACGCAGACCTTGGTCGCCGGCGATATCGATATGGCGACCACCGGCGGCGCGGTGATCAACGCGGTGTTGAGCGGGGCCGAGCTGGTTTATATCGCGTTGATCGTGCCGACCTACGGATTCTCCGTCTATGCTCGGCCCGAACTGAAAGACATTTCCGGCTTGAAAGGCAAAGTGGTCGGCGTCATGACTAAAGGCGCATCTTCCGATCACGGCATGATCGCGGTGCTGCGCCACAACCATTTGGCGGCGGGACAAGACGTCAAGTTTCTCTACCTCGGCGGCGTGCGCGAAGCGTTGGCGGCGTTGGAGCGCGGCATCGTCAGCGCCGCGGTGCTGTCGGCGCCGACGACACTGTTAGCCCGGCGCATGGGTTTTAAAGAAGTGATCAACATCGCGAGCTTGAATTTACCCTACGTGCACAATGGTGTGGTGACCCGCCGTTCGGCCGTGCGTCAGCAGCCCGAGCGGCTCAAAGCGTTTTTGCGCGGCTATATCGCGGCGGTCAAAGTTTCCAATGAGGATGCGGAAACTTCCAAGCGCGCGTTGGCCCGTTTTCTCGCCACCAATGATGGCCCGGTGATCGACGAGGCGTATCAAACCTTCAAAGGCATCTTTCCCCGCGTACCCTACATTACCGAGGACAACATCAAGGCGGTGCTCAGCGTCGCCGACCATCCGAAAGCGGCGGGCGCCGATCCGAAGGAGTTCTTTGACAACCGCTTGATCAAAGAGTTAGAAGATACAGGGTTCATCAAGGAACTGTACGGACAGCGGTAATTCTTATGAGCAAGCATGAATATTCGAAATTGGCGATTTCGCTGGCGCTAGCGATTGTCTCATTGACTGGTCCCGCCCACGGCGCCGCCGCGCCCGACAAGCTAGTTGGCGTTCATTCGGCTCGAGTGATGTCGCAGTCCTTTCCTTGGGTGGCTCAAGAAGCGGGGCTGTTTAAAAAGTATAATCTAGATTTCAATTTGGTGTTTATATCCTCGTCGTCCATCGTCACAGCGGCGCTTCTCGGCGGCGACACTGAGATGACCGTCACCGGCGGCATCGGCAACGTCGCGGCTTATGTCAAAGGTTCCACCGATGTCGTGTTCACTGGCGGCGTGAAAAACGTCATGACGCAAACCTTGGTGGCCGGCGGCAATATCAAAAAGGTTGAAGACTTGAAGGGTAAACGGATCGGCGTCAGCCGCATCGGCGGCAATTCCCACTACTTCACGATTCAAGCGCTGCGCCGTTACAACATGGAGCCCAATCGCGATTATAGTTTTTTGCAGACCGGCGGCGATCCCGAGACTCTGGCGGCACTGCTCAGCGGTTCCCTCGAAGTTGCCAATCTGACACCGCCCACCGATTCCCAGGCGATCGCCAAGGGTTATCACTACGTGCTCTACGGTCCCGATCTAAAAATTCCCTATTCGGCGACCGCGTTCGTGACCAAACGTTCGGTGATGGCCAAGCGACCTGCGGTGATCGCTAACTTCATGCGCGCCATGGCGGAGGCGTCCAAGCTGGTCCATACCGACCGCGAGTTCTACTACAAAGTTCTCGGCAAATATCTGCGCATTCAAGATCGCAGCATTCTCGACTCGGCTTATAATGCCGAGATCAAAGCGCTGGAGCCGCGTTTGACGATTCGCATGGAATCGTTGCAAGCGATTCTCGATGAGCTAGCTCCCAGTGACGCGAATGCTAAGAAGGTCAAGCCTCAGGAAATGGTGGATACGCGTTATCTCGATGAGATGAATAAGAGCGGCTTTATGGATCAACTGTGGGGCAAGAAGTGATCCAGCGCATTTTTCTCCGATTTCTCTTTGGCCTTTGTTTATTGTCGTGGGCCAACTCGTGGGCGGCGGATAAATTTACCACCATCTATTCGGCCCGCGTGTTGGCCCAGGCGCTGCCCTGGATCGCCGAAGAGGCCGGACTGTTCAAAAAATATAATTTAGATCACAACCTGGTGTTCATCGCTTCATCGAGCATCGCCACGGCGGCGCTGCTGAGCGGCGATCCCGACATGGTCATGACCGGCGGGGTTGGCAACGTCATCGCCTTCGTGCGCGGCTCCACCGATATCGTCTACATCGGCAGCGCGAAAAACTCGATGACCCAGAACATCATCGCCGGCGGCAATCTGAAGCGGCCGGAAGATCTAAAGGGCAAACGGATTGCCGTCAGCCGCATCGGCAGCAACTCGCATTACTTTACGATTCAAGCGCTGCGCCGCCACAACATGGAGCCCAACCGCGATTACACTTTTTTGCAATCCGGCGGCGATCCCGAGTCCTTGACCGCATTGTTCGCCGGCGGCGTCGAGGTTGCCTGTTTGGCGCCGCCGACAGATGTCCAAGCGCTGGCGCGCGGCTTTCACTACGTCATTTACGGTCCCGATCTGAAGATTCCCTACGCTGCCACGTCGTTCGTCACTAAGCGCGCGACCATCGCCAGGAGACCGCAAGCGATGGCGCAGTATATGCGCGCTATGGGTGAGGCTTCGAAGATCCTGCACAGCGACCGCGAGTTCGTTTACAGAGTCCTCGGTAAGCAGCTGCGTATCAACGACCGGACGATTTTGGACGCTGCTTATAATGCTGAGATCAAAGTGATGGAGCCTCGGCTGGCGCTTAAAGCCGAAGCGTTTCAAGCGATCCTCGATGAAGTGGCGCAGACCGATGAACGGGCCAAGAAGGTCAAACCACAAGAATTGACCGATACGCGGTTTTTAAATGATATGGAAAAGAGTGGCTTTTGGGATCAAATCTGGGCTAAAAGATAGGAACAAGGAGGGGCTATGGAACAATCGATTGTCTCGTCGGATTCTCATGTCATCGAAGTACCGGACCTTTGGGAGAAGGGTATGTCGGCGGCGTTCAGCGCGCGCGCGCCTAAGGCGTTCTTTGACGAAAAGCGTGATGCTTGGATGTTCGGTTCGGAGGAGGTGCAGATTCAAGCTGTCGGTGGATTGTTCATGGCCGGGCAGCAGCCGGAGAATTTGGAGAAGTTTCGTAAAGCCGGTTTCGCGGTCGCCCGTCCCGGCGGCTGGGATCCCTTCGAACGCCAAGCCGATATGGTCACCGACGGCGTTGCCGCCGAGGTGCTCTATCCAAGCTTGGGTTTGGGACTGTTTTGCGTTGAAGACGCGGCGTTGCAAGAAGAGCTGTTCCGCGCCTACAACAATTGGATCATCGACTACTGCCAGAAGGTCCCCGACCGCTTGTACAGCATCGCTTTGATCTCCATGTACAACGTCGACCATGCTATCGCCGAAATGGAACGTTGCGCCAAGCAAGGCATCGTCGGCACCATGATCTGGCAGGTGCCCCATGCGAACTTGCCGTTTACCTCAGAGCACTATGAGCGCTTCTGGGCGGCTTCCCAGGACCTCGATCTGCCGGTGCATTTGCATATTTTGACCGGCTTCGGCGACAGCATGCATCGCCAGTCCGCCACTGGGCCGAAACGTTATCGTATCGGCATCGAGCAAACCCAGGAGATCGAAGATGCGCTGTTCGAGTTGATCTTTCACGGCGTGCTTGAGCGCCACCCCAAGTTGAAAATCGTTTCGGTGGAAAATGAAGTGGGCTGGATGCCTTTTTGGTTGGGCCAGTGCGATAAGAATTTCAAACGCCATCGTCACTCGCAAAAGGTTCAGATGAGCAAGCTGCCGAGCGAATATTTCGCCGAGCAGATCTACGCGACGTTTTTCAACGACGTGGTCGGCGGCAAACTATTTTCCTGGTGGGGCCAAGACAATTGCATGTGGTCCAATGACTACCCGCATCAGAACTCCACCTGGCCCAATTCCCGCGCGGTCATTGAGCGTGACATGGCCAACCTGTCCGCCGAGACCCGTGAGAAGTTGCTCAACACCAACGTGCGTAAGTTGTATAAACTAAATGCGCCGATGTCATTGCCCAAGGCTGTGGTGGCCTGACGCGCGGCGCAATATTCGCAAAATTACTGTAGGAGTGGTTTATGGAGTTACGTGATTTAAAAGTTCTCGATTCCGACGCCCATGCGCGGGATCTCGATAATGACATTCGGCAATACTTGCCGGAGCCGTACAAGAGTCAACGCTCGTCGTTCATTCCGAGCGAGCATTACGATCGCAATCTCGGCGGCACGTTGGGCCGGTCCGGCGCCAAAGTCGAAGAGCGCTTGGAGGCGATGGATACTCAGCAGATCGACACCGCGGTGATGTTTCCGACCAGTGGTTTGGGTGTCGGCCGGGTGCGCGATGCCAAGTTTCAAGTGGCGCTGTGCCGGGCTTATAACGATTTCATTTCCAGTTACTGCAAGGCGTCGCCGCGTCTGAAAGCGGTGGCCAACTTGCCGGTGAACGATCCGGCTGAATGCGTCAAGGAACTCAATCGCGCGGTGACCAAGCTAGGACTTTGCGGCGGCATGATGGTCGCCCAAGCGCACCGGAAAAATCTTGGCAGCCCGGAATTCTATCCGCTCTATGAAGAAGCGCAGAAGCTCAACACGCCGCTGACCATTCACGCCTTTGGCGGCGACGAGCCAGGCAGCGAGATCTTCGATCAGTTCATCAGCTTACATACCTGCGGACATCCATTTCCGGTCTTGCGCCAGCTGACGGCCATGGTCTTCGGCGGCATTCCGGAAATGTTTCCCAAGCTGCGCGTTGGTTATCTCGAAGTCGGTTGCGGCTGGTTACCCTATTGGGCCGAGCGCATGGACGAAGAGTGGGAGAAACGCGGCAAAGTCGAAGCGCCGTTGTGCAAGAAGAAACCGAGCGAGTATCTCTTCAGCGAATGCAGCTACTACGGCTGCGAACCGGAAGAGAAGATGATCGGCTACGTGACCAAGGAAATCGGCTCGAAGACATTGATGTATGCGTCCGACTATCCGCACTGGGACATGAGCTGGCCGGATTCGGCGACGATACTGTGGAATCGCGACGATATTTCGCTTGAAGTGAAGAAGGACTTGTTACTCAACAACGCCAAGCGTTTTTACAACATCTAATCAAACTGTCATTCCCGAGGCAACGAGGAATCGCGATTGGCCGCGTCATGGCGAGTCGGATTCCTCGTTGCTTTCAGCGCCCGAGGGTGACATAGAAAAGGGCGCGATTCGCAGCTTATCAATTGTACTCAGATCGCAAATTTTGAGAGGAGCCGAGCATGATTCAAACTAAAGGATTGACCGGCGCGCAGTCGATGCTGCGCGTGTTGGCAAAAATGGGTGTGGAAAAAATCTTCGCGTCGCCGGGATCGGAATGGTCGCCGCTGTGGGAAGCGTTGGCCGAGCCGGGCGTCGAAGGGATGCCGCAATATTACAGCACGCGCCACGAAGAGATCGCCGTCGGCATGGCCAGCGGCTATGCGAAATCTACCGGTAAGCTGCCCGCGGTCGTGATTCACACCACTGTCGGCGCCTTGCATGCGACCATGGCGATGCGCGCGGCGCTGCATGAACAAGTTCCGATGGTGGTTTTTGCCGGCGAGTCGATCGGCTTCGGCGAAGACGAAGGACCCGATGTCGGCGGCCAATGGCAAGGCCATCTCGGCGACATGGGCGGACCGGCCAAGCTGGTCGATCACACGGTCAAATGGAGCTTCGGCATCAATACCAAATCGATCGTGCCGTCCACCGTGCAGCGCGCCTGCCGGATCGCCATGGCCGGTCCGCGCGGACCGGTGTTTGTCTCCATGCCGATGGAATATATGTTCGACACCATGACCAAGGATGTGCCCTCGGATCTCGGCAACTCACCCTTGGCCACCGCCGATGCCAAAGGCATCGAAGATCTCGCCAACTTACTCGCCGGCGCGCACAATCCGGTGATCGTCGCCGAAGATGCCGGCAAAACCATGAAGAGCGTCGATCTCTTGGTCGAGATCGCCGAGCTGCTCGGATGTTCGGTGGTCGAATCGCGCAGTACCGGTGTGATCAACATTCCGCGTACCCATGCGCTGCACAGTGGCTATAATGTGACCGATAGCGTCAAGGGCGCCGACGTGATTTTTCTTTGCGCGGTGATCGCACCTTGGCATCCCGCTTCGATTACCCCGGCCAAGGGCGCCAAAGTCGCCATGCTCGATGAAAATCCGCTGCGCGTTGAGATTCCGTATTACGGCTACCAATCGGATCTCTGCCTCACCGGCGAGATCGAGTCGTCGTTGGAACATTTGCTTGCCGCCTTGAAGAAAAAAGTTTCCAAGGGCGATCCGGCGCGCACCCGGCGCGCCGAAGAGCTTAAAGTTACTAACGATGCCCGGCGCAAAAAATGGCGCGATGAGGCGATGGCATTGGCGAATACCAAGCCCATGGATCAACGCTGGGTCGCCCATGAGATCAGCCAAGTATTGCCGAAAGACGCGATGGTCGTCGAAGAGACCATCACGCACCGTTTGGCGGTGCACCGTTACTTCGACAATCTCCAACCGGGATCGTTCTTCAACGGTTGCATCGGCGGTCTGGGCACCGGTCTGGCGACTGCGCTCGGCGTGAAAGCCGCAAATCCTAAGCGGCCGGTGATCTGTTTGATCGGTGACGGCTCGTTCAACTACGATCCCGCGCCGGCGGCCTTCGGCGCGGCCCAGGAACATGGTCTGCCGTTTCTAACCATCATGTTCAACAACTCCGGTTATCTGTCGCAGAAATCCGGCATCCCGAAATATTATCCAGGCGGCTGGGCGGTGAAGTCGGGAAATTTTTCCGGACTGCATATCAAGCCGGAGCCGGAGTATTCCCAGATGATCAAAGCTTGGGATGGCTACGGCGAGAAAGTCGTCGAGCCGGGCGAAGTGCGCAAGGCGGTGGAACGCGGCCTGCGCGCGGTCGCCGGTGGACAATCGGCGTTGATCGATATTCGCTTGCGGACGGTGGAGGACACGGTCGAGCGCGGCGAGGGATAAAAGTCAAAGCAAATCTTGTTTCAAAGAGGAGTTGCTTTGAATCCGACCGCGGTCTGATTTAAGGTGAGTCCTCTTTGAGTTTTGCGTTTCGACTCAAATGAGGTGCAGTATGGCCGTGCGAAAATCCCCAAAGAAAGCACCTTCTGTCGGGCAACGACTTGAATCCATTGAAGGGTTGGCCCGCACAGGCTTTCGTCAAGTTGACCAACGTTTTGAGAAAATTGACCAGCAGTTTGATCAAGTTAACCAACATGTCGCGGGAGTCGATCAGCGCCTCGATTTTGAGGTGGGCGAATTCAAACGCCAAATTGCCGCGCAAGGGCTCGTGCTAGGGCAACGGATCGATCAACTTGCGAATCACGTTGATGGATTCATGAAGCTCCACGAAACACTGGATATCGAGTTCTAAGTGATCAAAGAACAGATGATTCGTCTGGAAGATCGTTTGGCTCGACTTGAGGCAGCTCTCCCAACATAGGACGCGAGGACTGGCGAAGATCGCCGTTATCCTACCCGAGGTCACCATGGCAAATAAATTTCACGATCAATTGGTCGCGGCGCGCGACAAAAAGCATAGCAAGAACCATCCCTTCTTCGAGCTCTGGGCGCAGGGCAAGTTGACCAAGGAGCAGACCGCTTTTTACTGCACCCAGCATTATCACTTCGTCAGCGAGTTTTTGAATTGGCTCGCCTATTTGGCGTCGCAGATTCCCGTGCGCGAGGTGAAAAACTATCTCTATGAAAATCTCGGCGATGAGGAGAATCCCGACGATCGCCATCTCGATATGTTGAAAGATTACGTCGGCGCTAGCGGAGTAGACCGCGACGGCGTCGAGAGTTCGATCCTGCTCGGCGGCACGGAACAGTTGCAAAACTGGGGCTGGATGATGGTCTATCGCAAGCCGTGGCCGGTCACCGCGGCTGGATTGTTTATCGGCTTGGAATCGCAGTTCTTGGATATCTGCAAGAAGATTGTGCCAGCGTTAATCCAACACTATGGTTACAAACCCCGCGCCCGAGAGATTCGTTTTTTTGAGGAGCATATTTACGCCGACGAAATTCACGGTTCCAAAGGCTTCGCCATCGTCGAAAAATATTGCACCACGCCGGAACTGCAAGCAGCGGCAATCAAGCAGGTGGAAGAAGCGACGATCCGGCGTTGGCGTTATATGAATAATATTTATTTGTATGCGTTGCACGGCAAGGAAGACGAAAACCCGGTGTTGCCTTAGCACTCGGCCGTGTTATGGGAGGGCGACCGCCGGTCGCCCCTACCTGGAACTAAGGAAATTTCCGAAGGATGTCTGCATGAGTATTCGTATCGATGGCGGCGTGGTGGTCGGCTGGTCGGGCACGGGTCATGAAATCATTCCCAATGGTTCTGTGTTGATCGACGGCAACACGATCAAGTCGGTGGGCGTCGACAAGTCCCAACCGGCTGACCGTGTCATCGACGCCAGCGGCAAGATCGTTTGTCCAGGTTTCATAAATCTGCACGTTCACTCCCAGCTCAACGTCGGCGATTACCTGCTCACCGACGTGACCAAGAAAGATTATCTCGCCGCCAACTGGTTTGTCTTCGGAGCGCCACTGAAAGAGAAAGTCGAGCCGCCGGCGCCTCCGGCGGTAGCTTTAGGCCGAAAGTATGCGCTCTACAGTGCGCTGCGCAACGGCGCGACAACGGTTCTCGATCCCGGCGGCGGTCCCGGCGCACTTGACGATTATGTCGCCATCGTCGGCCAAACCGGCGGGCGGGTTTTCTTCAGTCCGCCGTTTCGTAGCCAGGATATTTTCACCGACGCGGAGGGTCGCCATTACTACGAAGAGCGGGCCGACAAAGGTCGGCCGGGATTGAAGCTTGCGGTCGACTTCATCAAAAAATTTCACGGCGCCCATAACGGCCGCTTGCAGGGAATATTGAATCCAGCCCAAGCAGAGACTTGCGAACCGTCTTTGCTTAAAGAATCCGTCGCCGCGGCGAAACAGTTGGACGTGCCGCTGCATATTCACGCCGGCGGCAACTTCCGCGAGTTTCTGGAGATACTCAACAAACATCGTAAGCCGGTCGTTGAGTTTCTCGCCGACATGGGCATCCTCGGCCCGCGCACGACCCTCGGCCATATGGCAATCACCGGCGGCCACTCGCGCGTCGATTATCCGCTCGGCGATGAGATGAAGATTCTCGCCGAGAGCGGCGCCACCGTCGGCCACTGTCCGCATAAGTGCGCCAAGATGGCTTTCGCCATGGAATCCTTCGACCGTTATCTGGAAGCCGGCGTACGCATCGGTCTGGGCACCGACACCTATCCGCTCGATCTCGTTTCCGAGATGCGCTACGCCTCGCTGATTTCCCGGCTGGTCGATCGCAAAGCAACCGGCGCCCGCGCCGCGGATGTTTTCAATGCGGCGACGATTGGCGGCGCCAATGCCTTGGGCCGCTCGGATCTGGGCCGGCTCGCTGCCGGCGCCAAGGCCGATGTGGTCGTCATCAATCTACGCACGACGCGCTACGGCCCCGTGCGCGATCCGATCAATGCGCTGGTCGAGTATGGCAGCGGCGCGGATGTCGAAACGGTGGTAGTCGACGGTGAGGTGGTTATCGAAAACGGCCGCTCGACACGCATCAACGACGACGAACTATTCGCCGAAGCCGAAGCGGGCGCCAAGCGCGCCTGGGACGCTTGGTCGGGCCGCGATTGGAACGGCCGCAGCGTCGAACAAATTATCCCGCCGGCGTTTCCGACGCGCAATCTTTGACACAAGATGCTTTTCACCGCGAAGACACGAAGATCACGAAGTTCGGAAGATTAGTTTTCCGAAACCTTCGTGTGCTTCGTGTCTTCGTGGTGAGTTGTTCCACTGGATATTTTCGATATTCGATTGACCCCGCTTGAACATTCCTGCTATCAAAATCAAAACTTTTATTTGCGAAAGATAGCTAAGTTAGTTGATCGGAAAGGTTTGTCATGCGCTACGGATTTCTCATCGATCAGAATCGTTGCATCGGCTGTCACGCTTGCACGGTGGCGTGCAAGGAAGAACACGACATCCCGCTAGGGGTAAATCGCACTTGGGTTAAGTACGTCGAGAAGGGCGTCTATCCCGACACGCGGCGCCATTTCGCCGTGCTGCGCTGCAATCATTGCGACGATGCTCCGTGCATCGAGATCTGCCCGACGGTGTCGTTGTTTCGCCGCGACGACGGCATCGTCGACTTCGACAACGAGCGTTGCATCGGCTGCCAGTCGTGCATGCAGGCTTGCCCCTACGACGCGCTCTACATCGATCCTGAGCGCAATACCGCGGCGAAATGTAACTTCGATGCGTCGCGCGTCGAGATGGGCTACAAGCCGGCCTGCGAAGTGGTTTGTCCGACTCAGGCGATCCTTTCCGGCGATCTCGACGACGCCAACAGTACGATCAGTAAACGCATCGCCATGGAAAAAGTCAGCGTGCGCAAAGCCGAGAAGGGCACCAAGCCGAAACTTTTTTATACCGGTGTCGAGGGCGACTTGCTCAATCCGTCGATGATGGAGCCGCAGGACGCTCATTTTTGGGCTGACAAAGATCCCGGCGAGGATCTTTATTCGTTGAAAACAAAATCTCCCGAGCGCTCGATCCCCGGCGCGGCGCGGGAAGTTTACGACGTCTCGCATGCGACTCCTTGGGGCAAGAAAATCGCCTCCTATCTCTGGACCAAGTCGATTTCTTGCGGCGTGCTGTTGCTTTCGGCGCTGTTTCTCAACATGGGATTCGAGCAGGACGCCGCCGTGCTGAGTGTGGTTAGTCCGATGGTGTCATTGGTGTTCCTGGCCGCGACCATGGCGCTTCTGGTGCTCGATCTCAAAAAGCCTGGCCGTTTCTTTTACATCTTGACCAAACCCAATCTCAATTCTTGGCTCGTGCTAGGCGGTTACGTTTTAACGGTATTCGGCATTCTCTTGTCGCTTTGGTTGGGGTTGGTTCTCACCGGCCATGCTCTCCATCCCTTGTTGTTGTTGGCGACCGCGACCTTTGCCGTGGCCTCGGCGGGATATTCGGCTTTTCTTTTCGCCCAGGCGCGCGGCCGTGACTTCTGGCAAAGCCCGTTGCTGTTTTGGCATTTGCTGGTGCAAGCCATCGCCGCCGGCGCCGCGACGCTGACGCTGATCGGTAGTTTGCTCGGAGTCACCTTGCCGTTGTTTGCTTGGCTCGGCCAGCTGTTGGTGATCTCGCTATGCTTGAGCCTGGCGATGATTTTCGGCGAATTGTTGATGAAACATGGCGCCGAAGACGCGGTGCGTGCAGGCGAGATTCTGTTGAGCGGGCCGCTGAAAAAATCCTTTTGGATTTTCGTGGTCGCTCTCGGCAGCATCGTACCGATCGTCTTAGTGCTTTGGCCCATGAGCTCGCTGCTGCCGAATGTCGCCGCGGCGATTTTAGCGCTGTTCGGTTTGTGGATGTACGAGCATCTGTGGATTAAGGCTGGGCAGGCTGTGCCGTTGAGCTGATAGTTGTCAGTAGTCAGAAGTCAGAAGGATAAGAATGATGAATGAACCGCGCATGCCGCTAAATCCCGATGCCTTGAAATTGGAGCCCCGTGGCTTGATCAATTATCCACCGGTGGAAAAATGGGACGACTGGATGGAGTACGACACGGCCCAGTGGCCGCGCAAGGTTGAAAAACAGTGCCGGATCATTCCGACGATTTGTTTCAATTGCGAAGCGGCCTGCGGTTTGGTCGCCGTCGTCGAGAAGGATACCAACAAGATCCGTCGCTTCGAGGGCAATCCGGAACATCCCGGCAGCCGCGGCCGCACCTGCGCCAAGGGACCGGCGACGCTCAATCAAGTCAGCGATCCGGAGCGCATCCGTTATCCGTTAAAACGCATCGGCAAACGCGGCGAAGGAAAATGGGAGCGCGTGTCCTGGGACGAAGTTCTCGATGACATTGCGGGCCGCGTGCGTAAAGCGCTGCAAGAAGATCGCCGCAATGAGATCATGTACCACGTCGGCCGGCCCGGCCATGAGCTGCTTTATCATCAACGGATTCTCCATTCCTGGGGCATCGACGGCCACAACAGCCACACCAATGTTTGTTCCGCCGGGGCGCGCGCTGGCTATGCGTTCTGGTCCGGTATCGACCGGCCGTCGCCGGATCACGCCAATGCGAAATTCATTTTGTTACTGAGCTCGCACTTGGAGACCGGCCACTATTTCAATCCCCACGCCCAGCGGATTATTGAAGCCAAAGAGGCCGGCACAAAAATTTGCGTCATCGACACGCGCTTGTCGAACACCGCGTCGAAAGCCGACTACTGGATGTCGACTTGGCCCGGCAGCGAAGCGGCGATCTTGCTCGCCATGTGCAATGTGTTGTTGCAAGAAGATCGCTTCGATCGCGAATTCGTCCGCCATTGGGTCAACTGGGAAGATTTTTTGCGTGAAGAACATGGTGCCAAGCCGCAGACGTTTCAGAGTTTCGTGGCGGTGTTGAAGGAAACCTACGCTCAGTTCACCCCCGAGTTCGCGGCGAAAGAAGCCGGCATCGAGCCCGGTGTGATCGTCGACGTCGCCCATGAAATCGCTAGGGCGGGATCGGCGTTCGCATCTCATGTCTGGCGCAATACCGCGGCGGGCAACCTGGGCGGCTGGCAAGTCGCGCGCGCTTTGCAATTTCTCAGTGTTCTAGTCGGTGCGGTCGGCACGGTCGGCGGCACGGCGCCCAACGCCGCGAACAAATTTATTCCGGCGCCGCCGTTGATGCCGCCGCCGTCGAAGATTTGGAACGAGCTGCTGATACCCAAAGAATTTCCCTTGGCGTTTTTCGAAATGAGTTTTCTGCTGCCGCACTTTCTCAAAGAAGGGCGCGGCAAGCTGGCCATGTATTTCACCCGGGTCTACAACCCGGTGTGGACCAACCCCGACGGCATGAGCTGGATCGAAATGTTATCCGACGAAAGTAAAGTCGAGCGCCACGCTTGTCTGACGCCGACCTGGAGCGAAACCGCCTGGTTCGCCGATTACGTTCTGCCCATGGGCCATGGCTCCGAGCGCCATGATTTGATGAGCCAAGAAACCCAGGCGGCAAGATGGATCGGTTTTCGCCAACCGATTCTCCGCGTCGCGTTGGAAAAGCAGGGCAAGAAATTCACCACCACCTACGAAGCCCATGAAGCCGCCGGCATCGGCCAAGTGTGGGAAGAAGACGAGTTCTGGATTGAATTGTCCTGGCGCGTCGATCCGGATGGCACGCTCGGCATTCGCAAATATTTCGAATCGCCCTATGAGCCCGGCAAGAAGATGACGGTGGAGGATTACTATCGCTGGATTTTCGAGAACAGCGTACCGGGTTTACCTGCGGTGGCGGCGAAGCAAGGTCTGACGCCGCTCGCTTACATGCGCAAGTACGGCGCGTTCTTGATCGAAGACAACGTTTACAAAGTCCACGAAGCCGCGCTCAAGTCGAGCGACATGGCCGATGCCAGCGTCGATCCGCAAACAAAAATAGTTTCCAAGAATGGTGCGGTGCTCGGTGTCGAGATCGACGGCAAAGCCGTTGTCGGTTTCCCTACGCCGTCGCGCAAGTTGGAGTTTTTTTCCAAGACGATCAAAGATTGGAAGTGGCCGGAGCACGCGATTCCCGGTTACATCAAGAGCCATGTGCACCCGGACAACATCGATCTCGCCGCCGGCGAGATGTTACTGCTGCCGACTTTCCGTTTGCCGACGTTGATTCACACACGCTCGGGCAATGCCAAGTGGCTGTACGAAATTTCCAACCGCAATCCGCTGTGGTTGAACTCCAAAGACGCTGAGAACTTCGAGGTCAAGACCGGCGATCTGCTAAAAGTGAACACCGAGATCGGCTACTTCATCGACAAAGTATGGGTGACAGAAGGCATCAAGCCCGGCGTGATCGCCTGTTCGCACCATCTCGGCCGCTGGCGTTTGCAAGAAGATTCCGGTGGCGAACGTTGGTCGACCGCGCTGGTCGATTTGAAACAGATGGGCGAAGGGAAATGGATGATGCGCACGATTCACGGCATCCAGCCGTTCAAGAGCGAAGATCCCGATTCCTCGCGCATCTTCTGGCAAGACGGCGGCGTGCACCAGAATCTGACGTTTCCAGTGCAACCCGACTTCATCAGCGGTCAACATTGCTGGCACCAAAAAGTCCGCATCACCAAGCCTGGCCCCGCCGACAAGTACGGCGACGTTTTTGTCGACACCAACAAATCGCATGAAGTCTATAAGAAGTGGATGCTGAAGACGCGGCCCGCGCCAGGGCCGGATAATCTGCGCCGGCCATATTGGTTGCCGCGTTCGTACAAGCCGGCATTGGAGGCGTACTACTTCAAGAAGGAATAAGCCCGGAGAGATTTTGCCGCAAAGAACGCAAAGGGCGCAAAAAAGAGATCCGAAACGTAGGGGCGTATGGCATACGCCCGTCTTCACGACGAAGAACAGACGATCAATATCGTCACGAAAATCACGAAGGGCACGACGTTTATCTAGGGGCGGGGTTTCAAACCCGCCCTTCTTCGTTTGACAAGAATTCTCCGGGTGGGGGATAGTCGGCAGGTCTTAATCGATGATCGGCCCCGGAGGCGTTCCTGAAATTCTTTCCGGGTATTTCGATCGAATACCGCGACAAGAAAACCTATCCGGAGTTTGAAGCCTACGATCCGAAAACCGGCCGCTGGGCTTCCTTTGCACCAATGCCAGCAGGCCGCCACGGCTTCTGCGGCGTAGTAGTCGGCAACTCGTTTTACTTCGCCGGCGGCGCGGTTGAGTGTGGCGGCGGGCAGAGAACTAATGAGTTGCTGGTGTTTAATCTGTCGTGATGTCCGCAATTTGGATAATTCTTTCAAGCTGACGACTCGAAGCACGAAAGTGAATATGCAAAACACAAATCTCCCCCCAGTTTTCCTTAGGCGTTTGTAATCAGGAGAGTTATGCACAGTATCTGCACGGCGGTGGCGAAATCGACCGGCACAACGTGCCAGAAGAGAACTCTTCCGGGATCGCGCTATTGTCTATTTCACGTCGATCGTGGCCCGCTGTTTTTGGCGGGTATGGTTGGCGCAGTTCTGAGCCTCATGGTTTCTGAAGGTTACCGGGCTATCGACGAGCCGTTGTCAATTGGTGGGTAAAAAGAATTAGGCAGCGACCCGAACCTCCTGACCGTTTGCGTACTTCTGACCACGAGCGACTTTGTCTACAAGCTGGGGTGCATCGAGTTTTCTGAAACTCATTTCAGCGATCATTAAGGTCTT
>SHYW01000056.1 GCA_009692615.1 Deltaproteobacteria bacterium
AGATTTATCCGAAGTCCCAGCCCGCTGGGATTCTAACGGCAGTATTGCAGTGCCCGCCCCATGTGTTTGCCGCCGACGGATTCCACACGATCGCCGCTGGCCGGCGCAGCCTTGTTGTTGCAAACGACTGTTGATTCATGAACCGAAACGGTTTCGGTTTTTGCGGGAATTGATGGGTAACAAGCGAGGGGATGTTTTCTCCAAAAAACGACGTGAAATATTTCACCTTTTTCAGGTTCGAGTTGGGTTTATCTGGGTTGATTAGGGACAGACATTTACGGGTTAGACGCTGGGAAAGTTCAACGATCTCTGCAAGATCGACGGAGATTCGGGGTCTTGGCATCATGTGCCTGATTTCTTCCTGCTATGCTTGCCAAGCATAAGGTCGTCGGTTCGACCCCGATCACCCGCTCCATCTTTTCCTTCCTTAGAATTCCGAAATCGATGCGACTCATTTACGATTACGCGCCTGCAGGGCGCTTTTCGTTTTAGTGCGATTGATTATCGTTCGAATTTTTTACGCCAACATTACTTGACATATCAACATTCTACCCTTAAACAATTATTAGTTCGGCAACTGTTTGTGGAGATGCGGAAACTCCCAACCTCTTGCGTAATCTTTCCTAAGACTTGAATCGGGAGATTTCAGTGAATTCATGGCCCGCTAAATTGCTCGTGTGTGCGATAGTTTTGTTAGAGAACTTTTTCCCGGCCTTGGTGCAGTCGCAATCGAGCAAGACTTCTACTCCGGGAGATTGGGACAAGTTATTAGAAGCGGCGCGCAAAGAGGGCAAGGCTACCGTTTCGATTCCTGCCAGCGCGGAGATGCGCAAGCTCCTTGAAGAGGGTTTTCGCAAACGTTTTGGGTTTGAGCTGGAAGTCTTCACGGCCCGCGGCAGTAGCCCGGTCAGGCGCATGGCGGATGAATTCAGATCCGGCGTGCGGCATTTCGATGTGCACATCGGCGGTTCCTCTTCGGCGGTGTCTGGAATGCTCGATGAAGGGATTTTGGATCCTATCGAGCCCTGGTTGATGCTGCCGGAGGTCAAAGATCCGCGCCAGTGGTGGGGCGGCCATCTTTGGGTCGATACGCGAAGAAGTTTATTTACATGTTCCAAGCCTATTTAACCGAGAGCACTTGGTTCAATACCGATTTGGCCAAAGCCAGCGACTTTCGCAGTTACGATGATTTTCTCCAACCCAAATGGAAAGGCAAAATCGGTTTTCTCGATCCCCGTTCGCCGGGCGCCGGGGATTCCAACTGGGCATTCATCTGGGAAGTGAAGGGTGAAGAGTACCTGCGAAGATTGGCCGCTCAGGATTTGGTTTTGGGACGCGATCAGCGCGTGCTCGGGGAAAATTTAGCCAAAGGCCGGGTCGCGGCGATGATCGGCCTCACTTATTATTCTCTCTTGCCCTTCGTAAAGGCCGGTTTGCCAATCAAACCCGTGGGGTCGCTCAAAGAAGGAACCTACGGCACCGGCGGCAGCGGCAATCTGGCGATCATCAAAACGCCGGCGCATCCCAATACGACCAAAGTTTTTGTCAATTGGCTCCTGTCGCGCGAGGGGCAAGAAATCACCACCAAAGCCCTCGGCCAAGCGACCCGCCGGCTCGATGTCGATACCAAGTGGCTGCGCGAAACCGGCGTGATCGCCGCTAAAGACAGCATGGCGCTCAAGGATTTCTGGCAGATTGAAAATCAGTCGGAAGAGAAACTCGACAAGGTGCGCGAACCGGCGCAGAAGCTCGCCCTAACGATTTTAAAATGAACTTGAATAAAATTTCCCGATAAGGACTTGCACCCATGGCCAAACCGTATTTCAGTGACTTTCGCGATTATCTCGACGCGCTAGAAAAGCGCGGCAAGCTGCATCGCTGGCAGCGCGAGATCAACAAGGACACCGAGTTGATGCCGCTGATGCGCTTGCAATATCGCGGCATCGCCGACGAGCAGCGCCAGGCGTTCCTGTTCGAAAATGTCACCGACAGCCGTGGCCGCAAACACGATATCCGCGTGGCCACGGGCATGTATGGATCGTCGCGCGATGTCGCGGCCATAGGCCTGGGTTGCGACGAGCCGCTGGAAATTTATGAAAAGTGGCGCCAGGCCCTAGCCCATCCATACGAACCGCGCCAAGTCGACAGCGCGCCGGTGCAAGAGATCGTTTACAGCGGCCAATCGCTCAAAGATTTCGGCGTCAGCAGTTTGCCCGCGCCGGTGGAAGAGCCGGGTTTTAGCGGCGGCATTCGTGCCACCGCGCCGTTCATCACGCAAGATCGTGAAACCGGTGTGCGCAACGTCGGCATGTACAGCGGCCACTTTCGCGGCGAAGGCCATCTGATCGCCGGCATCGCGCCGATTCATCATGCCATCCTTTATCATCATCGCGAGGCGGTGAGCCGCAAGGAGAAGCTGCCGGTGGCGATCGTCTTGGGCGCTCTGCCGGATGTCGTTTATTGTTCGGCGGCCAATTTACCCTATGGCGTCGACGAGCTGGCGGTGGCCGGCGGCATTCGCGGCAGACCTGTAGACGTCGTGCGCTGCAAAACGATTCCGCTCGATGTGCCGGCGGAAGCGGAGATCATCATCGAGGGAGAAATCTCTTTCGATCGTAAAGAACGCGGCGAGCCTTTCAGCGATTATCCCGGCTACTTGATGGTCGAGCGGGAATTTCGCTCGGTCATCGATGTCACCGCCATCACCATGCGGCGCAATCCCATTTTTACCTCGATCTTGGTCGGCTTGCCGCCGAGCGAGTCTAATGGAATTTCGCGCACCTGCCGGGAAATGATGCTTTACAATTTTCTCCGCTACAGTTGCGCCATGCCGGAAGTCTTGGAAGTCGCGTGTCCTGAAATGGGCGGCGGTTGGAATTGGTGGGTGATCCGCATGAAGAAAAGCCACCCGAGCAAACCCAAGCAAGCGCTGCACGCCGCCTCGGGCATGGACCCGACCAGCAAGATGATCATCGTCGTCGATGAAGATATCGATCCGAAAGATCCCGACATGGTGATGTGGGCGATGAGCTTTGCCATGCAGCCGCATCAAGATGTTGAGATCAGCACCGGCCGCTCGCCGCTGCTCGATCCCTCGGCGCATTCGCTGATGCGCGGGCGCGAGGAAAGAAGCTTTCCCGGCGCCGTCGGTTGTTCCGGTTTGCTCATCGACGCCACGCGCAAGGGACCCTTTCCGCCCGTTGGCTTGCCAAAGAAATCCTACATGGAGAATGCGCTTAAAATTTGGCAGGAAGCGGAGATGCCCAAGCTCAAGTTAAAAACGCCGTGGTACGGCTACCCCTTGGGCTTGTGGGATGACGAAGACGATCGGCTGGCGGAGAAAGTGGCCCACGGCGAATATTTTCAACACAAAGAAGTGAAAGGACATTAACCGTGGCGAAACGCGATACCAGTTATGAAATATGGATGCGAGAGGAAGGCATCCCGGTGGTCGAAGGGTACGGCGTTACCGATGTCACACAGTTGTCGCTGCAACCTTGGCAGCGCACCGGCGGCAGGGGCGCCTTTATCGATTTGAAGGGCATGGAAGGGTTTACCGGCATGTACGTCAGTGAGATTCCTCCTGGCGGCGCCCTCAATGCGGAAAATCATTTGTACGAGGAATTGATCTACATCATCGAAGGATTTGGCTCCACCGAGCTATGGTCCGCCGGTGAAGAGAAGCGCAAAATGCATTTCGAATGGCAACAGGGAAGCCTGTTCGCGATTCCGCTCAATACCCGCCATCGCATGATCAACGGCAGCCGCGAGCCGGTGTTTTTTTTGGCGGTCACCAGCGCGCCGCTGATGATAGATCTGTTGCACAACGTTCCCTTTGTCATGGGCAGCGATTATAAATTCGCCGATCGCTTCGACAGCGAGAGCAATTATTTTGTCCCGAAGAACGATCGCAAAGAGTTGGGCGGTTTCATCAACTGGGAAACCAACTTTATCGCCGACGCGCGCGGCGCTTTGGTCGATCCATCGGAAGCCAAAGGCTTCGGCGTAAAAATTACTTCCTTCGACATGGGCGGCAGCACCTTGGTCGGCCACATCGCCGAGTGGCCGGTGGGACGTTATCACAAGGCGCACTTTCATCAGGGCGGCGCGATTTTATTGATTCTCCGCTCGCAAGGTTACACGCTCATGTGGCCTCAGGAAGCGGGCTTGCGTCCCTATCGCAGCGGCAACGGCGGCAAAGTCGTGCGCGTCGATTGGCGCGAAGGCAGCGTCTTTAGTCCGCCGAGCGGTTGGTTCCATCAACATTTCAACACCGGCAAAGAGCAAGCGCGCCAATTGGCGTTTCGCTACAGCGGCCAGTCGGGAAAATATCTGCTCGGCTGCTGGCGCGCGATCAATAAAGAAGGCGTGCGCACCACCGTGCGCGAGGGCGGCACCTTGATCGACTACGAGGATGAAGATCCGCAGCTGCGCATCGACTTCGAAGCGGCGATCGAGAAACTCGGCGTCGCTTCGGCGATGCCGCCGTTCGATTACTTGGATCTGTAGAAGAGAAGAAGATTGGCCGCACCCTTCGACGCTGCTCAGGGCCATCGGGGCGTAATGAACGCAATGAAAGAAATTAAACCCGACATCTTCGGCCTTTTGCTTTGCTGCATGATCGCGATCCCATTCGCGGTCAATGCCCAGAATGCGAAACCTGCTTGGCAAACCGACTGGGACAAAACCATCGAGCTCGCCAAGAAGGAAGGCAAGGTCGTGGTGTCGTTGCCGGCGAGCACGGATCTGCGCGCGGCGATCGAGAGGCTTTTTGAAAAGCGCTACGGCATCGACGTCGAACCACTGGTCGGACGCGCGTCTTCGTTGGTGCGCAAGATGATCGACGAGAGCAAGGCCGGCGTGCGCTATGTCGACCTGCACATGGGCGGCAGCGAATCGCTGGTCACCGGCATGTTGCCGGAGGGAGTGGTCGATGCGCTCGATCCATACATGATTCTGCCCGAGGTCAAAGATCCCAAGCAATGGTGGGGCGGCCATATCTGGGTCGACAACGCCAAGAAGTTTGCTTACTCGACTTCGGCTTATCAGTCGGAAAGTTTGTGGTTCAATTCTCAATTGATAAAGTCCGAAGACGTGCGCTCTTTCGACGATCTGCTCGATGAAAAGCTCAAGGGTAAAATCGGCTTTCTCGATCCGCGCACGCCCGGTTCGGGCGCCTCCATGTGGTCCTATTTGCGCGAACTCAAAGGTGAGGAGTATCTCAAGAAACTGGCGGGCCAAAAGTTGGCGTTGAGCCGCGATCAGCGGGTCTTGGCGGAAATTCTGGCCAAGGGCAAAATCGCGCTGGTTTTGGGCCTGACTTATTATTCCTACGCGCCATTTTTGAAAGCCGGCTTGCCGGTGGCGCCGCTGCCGGTGCCCAAAGAGGGCGTCTATGTCAGCGGCGGCAGCGGCCATCTCGTGGCGTTAAAAAACGCGCCTCATCCCAATGCCGCTAAACTTTTCACCAATTGGTTTTTGAGCCGCGAAGGGCAGGAAGTTTATACCCGCGCCATGCATCAACCGACGCGCCGCTTGGACGTCGATGCCAAGTGGCTGCGTGAATTCGGTGTGATTCCAGCCAAGGACAGTTTGACCGTCGAGCAATATTACAAGCGAGAAAATCAGTCCGAGGAAAAGATCAATCGTCTGCGCGAACCGGCGGCGGCATTGGCTCGCAAACTGTTTGGCTAGACGGAACGAACCATGAAATGCCCCGAAGCCAGATTATTTACGCTTCTCCTGAGCGTTGCCAGCGCCGGAGGTTTCCTGCCGTCGGCGTTGGCGCAAAGCAAGAATCCCGAATGGGACAAGGTTGTCGAAGCCGCCAAGAAAGAAGCCAAAGTGGTGGTGTCGCTGCCGGCGAGTAACGAGTTGCGCGCCGCTATCGAACGGCTTTTCGAAAAACGTTACGGCATCGACGTCGAACCGGTGGTGGGCCGGGCATCCACTGTCGTTCGTAAAATGGTCGACGAAGCCAAAGCTGGCGTACGCTACACCGACGTGCACATGGGCGGCGCCGAGTCCGTGGTGACCGGCATGTTGCCAGAGGGCGTTGTCGATGCCCTCGAACCCTACATGTTGCTGCCCGAAGTAAAGGATCCCAAACAATGGTGGGGCGGCCATATCTGGGTCGACAACGCGAAGAAGTTTGCTTACTCGAGCATGGCCTATCAGCCAGAGACATTGTGGTTCAATTCTCAATTGATGAAAGCCGAAGAGGTGCGCAGCTTCGACGATCTGCTCGATGAGAAGCTCAAAGGCAAGATCGGTTTTCTCGATCCGCGCACGCCCGGTTCCGGGGCGTCGCTGTGGTCCTATCTGCGCGAGGTCAAGGGCGAAGACTATCTGCGCAAGTTGGTTGGCCAAAAATTGGCCTTGAGCCGCGACCAGCGGGTGCTGGCGGAGATTCTCGCCAATGGCAATATCTCTTTTGTGCTCGGACTGAGCTACTACTCCTACGCGCCGTTTATCAAAGCAGGTTTGCCGGTGGCGCGGCTACCCGTACCCAAGGAGGGTATGTATGTCGCCGGTGGCAGCGGTCAAGTGGTGGTATTGAAAAACGCGCCACATCCCAATGCCACGCGATTGTTTCTCAATTGGTTCCTGAGCCGCGAAGGTCAGGAGGTTTACACCCGGGCCATGCAACAATCGACGCGGCGCTTGGACGTTGACACCAAGTGGCTGCGTGAATTCGGCGTGATTCCAGCGAAGGACGGATTGACCCAGGAGCAATATTACAAACGGCAGAATCAATCCGAGGACAAGATCAATCGTTGGCGCGAACCGGCGGCGGCATTGGCGCGTAACTTGTTAGGTTAAGAGGTGCTCTATGATTCGAGCCCGAGTCCGTTCGTCAGCTCATGCTCTTATCGTGATGTTGTTGCTGGCCGCTTCCGGTGGCGCGCAAACCAGAAGCCCTGAATGGGACAAGGTCGTCGACGCGGCGAAAAAAGAAGCGCGTGTGGTGGTGTCGATTCCCACCAGCGCCGAGCTGAGAAAAGAATTCGAAAGCGGATTTCAAAAAGCTTTTCCGGGGATTGAACTCGAGTTGAGCGTGGCGCGCGGCGCCAGCAATATCAATAAAATCGCCGAGGAGCAGAACGCCGGTGTCAAGGGCATCGATCTGCACATCGGCGGCACGACTTCGATTATCACCGGATTGTTGGCGCAGAATCATCTCGAACCCGTCATGCCGGCGATGATAGTGCCCGAGGTGCGCGATCCGAAGTACTGGTGGGGCGGCCATTTGTGGGCCGACAGCGCTAAGAAATTTATTTACGGCTTCACCGCCTACATGACCGAAACCATTTGGTACAACACCACGCTGGTTAAGCCCGAAGAGATTTCCTCCTGGGACAGCCTGCTCGAGCCCAAGTGGAAGGGCAAAATAGTGATCCTCGATCCCCGGTCGCCCGGCTCAGGAGAATCCACCTGGGCATTTTTACTGCGCATCAAAGGCGAGTCTTATCTTAACAAGCTCGCGGCTCAGGAAATGATGGTCGGACGCAATCTGCGTCAGCTGGGCGAAAACATCGCCCGGGGCAAATCGGCGGTCTCCATCGGTCTGTCCTATTACACCTATGTGCCGTTCATCAAAGCCGGCCTGCCGGTCAAACCGATCTCGATCATCAAAGAGGGTTACTACGCGGCGAGCGGTAGCGGCAACGTCGTGCTGCTCAAGAATGCGCCTCATCCGAACGCGACTAAGGTTTTTCTCAATTGGCTGCTCAGCCGCGACGGCCAGGCAGCTCTAACCCGCGCCTTGGGCCAGCCGACGCGCCGTTTCGACGTCGATACCAAATGGACCCGGGAATTCGGCCACACCGCCGCCAAGGAAATTTTAACGCCGGAAAAATATGACGAGCTAGAAAATGGTTCGGAAGAGGTCGTCAACAAGTTTCGTAAGCCGGCCATGCAGCTGGCCGAGAAATTATTCAAGTAGGAGAGGGCGCGTATGAGTCGTAAACTTTTCCTCGGTCCGATCACGCTTCTAAGCGTTTGCCTGTGCACCGGCTCGGTGTTTGCTCAAACAAAGCCGAGCGAGTGGGACAAGATCGTCGAGGCGGCGAAAAAAGAAGGCAAGGTCGTCGCGTCGATTCCGCCAACGCCTGAGCTGCGTAAGCTGATGGAGATTACCTTTACACGCCGTTACGGCATCGCCACGGAATTCGTTCCGGCGCGCGGCGGCGCGATCATTCAGCGCATGGTCAGCGAAGCCAAAGCGAACACCCAGTATTTCGATCTGCACATCGGCGGCACGGAGTCGATCATCACCGGCCTGTTGCCGGAAAACGTACTCGATGCGGTCGATCCATATATGATTCTGCCCGAAGTGCGCGATCCCAAGCAGTGGTGGGGCGGCCATATCTACATCGACTATGCCAAGCGCTATGTCTACAACTTCGTCGCCTATCAGACCGTCAGTCTGTGGAGCGATCCTAACCAGTACAAGCCAGCTGAGTTCAAATCCTTCGACGATCTGTTAAGCCCCAAACTGCAAGGCAAGATCGGCATCAGCGATCCGCGTACGCCAGGATCGGGATCGTCGATGTGGTCCTACATGCACTACATCAAGGGCGAAGAGTATTTGAAAAAACTCGTCGCGCAGAAACTTTTTATCACGCGGGATCTGCGGCTGTTGGCGGAGAACTTAGCGCGCGGGAAAATCGCGGTGACCTCGGGCATCGGCTATTCGGAGTTTCAACCATTCATCAAAGCCAACCTGCCGGTGGTGGCGTTGCCGGTGCCCAAAGAAGGACTCTACGTCAGCGGCGGCTACGGCCATTTGACCGTGCTCAAGAACCCGCCCCATCCCAACGCAGCCAAAGTTTTCGTCAACTGGCTGCTCAGTCGCGACGGCCAGGAAGTTTTCGCCCGCGGCATGGGCGTCGGCAGCCGCCGCTTGGAAATCGACACCAAGTGGTTGAGAGATTACGGCGTCATCACGGCGAAAGATTTCTTGACCCTCGAGCAATATCACAAGTATGAAAACCAGTCCGAAGAAAAGATCAACAAGATTCGCGAGCCGGCGGCGGCCTTCGCGCGCAAAGTGCTTGGCAGCTAGAACTGCACCGCAAGGCCATGAAAATATTTTTATACTTCTCACTGATTCTTGGCTCGTGTTTGATGGCGGGAATTGCGTTCGCTCAAAACGCCCGGCTACGGCCGGGTGAATGGGACACGATCGTTGAAGCCGGCCGCAAGGAAGGTAAGGTCGTGGTCTCGGTCCCGGTAAGCCCCGAGCTGCGCAAGGATTTTGAAAGAGCGTTTAAGCAACGCTTCGGCATCGAGGCGGAACTTATCACCGGTAGGGCCGCCGCCATCGTCGCCAAAATTCAGCAAGAAGCCAAAGCCGGAGTGCAAAGTTTCGATCTGCATATCGGCGGCAGCGAATCCTTGGTCACCGGGCTTTTGTCCGAGTCTATGTTGGAGCCTTTCGATCCCGCGATGATTCTCCCGGAGGTCAAAAACCCGGCTAACTGGTGGGGTGGCCATCTCTGGGTCGATAACGCCAAGCGTTACATCTACACGAGCCTAGCTTACGTAACGGAAAACCTCTGGTACCACGCCGATCAGGTGAAGCCCGATGAAATCCGCTCGTTCAACGATCTGCTGCATCCTAAGTGGTCCGGTAAGATTGGTTATCTCGATCCACGCACGCCGGGATCTGGCAGCTCGCTCTGGTCTTTTCTCTGGCAGATCAAAGGCGAGGCTTATCTTAGAAAACTGGTCGCTCAAAAGATGTTCATCGGCCGGGATCAGCGGCAGCTGGCGGAGAATCTCGCCAAGGGCACGAACAGTCTCGTCATCGGTCTGACCTATTATTCTTTCGCGCCTTTCATCAAGGCCGGCCTGCCAGTCAAGCCGCTGCCCAATCCGCCCGACGAAGTCTACGTCAGCGGCGGCAGCGGCAATATCTCGATCATCAAGGGCGCGCCCCATCCCAACGCGGCGAAAGTCTTCGTCAACTGGTTTCTCAGCAGAGAAGGGCAAGATTTGTTTTCCCGCGTGTTGGGCCAGGGCACCAGGCGCTTGGATGTCGACACTCACTGGCTGAAAGATGTCGGTGTCATGGCCGCAAAAGATGTTCTGTCTCCGGATCAATATTCCAAGCTGGAAAATCAGTCGGAAGACAAGATCGTCAAAGTGCGCGAGCCCGCCGCCCAGTTGGCGCGCAAGCTTTTAGACTAGGAGGCAGGATGAAGTTTCGAATGTACATGATCGCGCAAGTAGCCTTGATCGTCGGTCTAGTGTTGCCGGCTGAATTCGTTTCGGCCCAGGTCGCCAAGTCGGCTGCGCCCAGCGATCTGCAAAGGTTGGCCGATGCCGCTAAGACAGACGGCAAACTGGTGATTTCGATTCCGCCAAGCGGCGAATTTCGCAAGGCGCTTGAAGACAACTTCGGCAAGCGTTTCGGCATCAGCCTCGAACTAGTCCCCGCCCGGGGCGCAACCTTGATCACGCGCATGGTCGATGAAGCCAAGGCCGGCGTTGCCTACTTCGATCTCCATATCGGCGGCACGGAGTCGGCGGTCAGAGGGCTCTTAAGCGAGGGAATCCTCGATCCGGTGGATCCCTGGATAGTCTTACCGGAAGCGAAAGATGCGCGAAATTGGTGGGGCGGCCATATTTGGATGGATAACGCCAAACGGTTTATTTACAGCTTTGCCGCCTATCAAACCGAGAGCCTCTGGCACAACGCCAACCTCGTCAAGCCGGATGAAGTTCTGTCCTTCGACGATCTGTTGAATCCGAAATGGCAGGGTAAGATCGGCTTCAGCGATCCGCGCACTCCAGGATCGGGCGCGTCCATGTGGTCCTATATCCGCTCGATTAAGGGCGAAGGCTTCCTCAAGAGTCTGGTTGGGCAGAAGATGTTTATTTCGCGAGACCTGCGGGTGCTTGCGGAGAGCACGGCGCGGGAGAAGATCGCGATTGCTGTCGGCCTGATCTACGCCGACTTCGCGCCCTTCTTAAAAGCCGGCATGCCGATCAAGCCGCTGCCTCAACCGAAGGAGGGCATGTATGCCACCACCGGTTACGGTAACTTGATGGTGCTCAAGAATGCGCTCCATGCCAACGCCGCCAGGCTGTTTATCAACTGGTTTCTCAGCAAAGACGGCCAGGAAGTTTACACCCAAGGCATGGCCGAACCGTCGCGACGGCTCGACGTCGACGCCGCCGCGCTCAAGAAGACCGGCATCAGCGCGGCCAAGGATATCATGAGCATCGAGGAGTTTCATAAGCGCGAGAATCAGTCAGAAGAGAAAGTCTACAAAGTGCGCGCGCCCGGCGCTGATCTCGCACGCAAGCTGTTGGATTAGATGTACGTTAGTTCTCCGTTGGTTTAGGCAATCAGGAATAATTTCACGGATGGGAGTTGGCTAAATGGCAGGAAGAGATTTGCGCGACTATATCAACGATCTGGAAGAACGAAACGAGCTCCAGAGAATAAAAGCCGAAGTCGATTGGAACGAAGAGCTCGGCGCGATCACCAGAGAAATTTCCAGCCAATATGGCCCGGCGCTGCTGTTCGAAAATATCACCGGCCACAAAAATACTTTGTGTCGCCGGCTGTTCACCAACGGCACCGGCAGCAAAAAACGCTTGTGTTGGATCCTCGGCGTCCCTGACACGACTTCAGATGCCGAGATCGTGCGTGTGTTCAAAGATCGCTTCGCCAACCCGGTCAAGCCGATGACGGTGAACAGCGGACCTGTCAAAGAAAATATCGTCAAAGGCGACGATGTCGATCTGTTTCAACTGCCGGTGCCCAAGTGGAATCCTTTGGACGGCGGCCGTTACATCATGACCTCCGGCAGCGTGGTTACGCGCGATCCCGACAGCGGCACGCTCAACGTCGGCACCTACCGTGGTATGATCGGCACTAAGAATACCATCGGCGTGCTCTTGGCGACCACTCAAGGCTGGGGCATGCACTTCACTAAACATAAAAGCCGCAACGAGCCGATGCCGGTGGCGGTAGTGTTGGGTTGGGATCAGTCGTTGTTCATGGCCGCTTCGACACCGGTGATTCATCCCGAATATGAGATGGCCGGCTCGCTGCGGCGCGCGCCGGTGGAGCTCGTCAAATGCGAAACTAGCGATCTGATGGTTCCTGCCTCCGCCGAGATCGTGCTCGAAGGATTCGTTTCACCAGATCCCAAAACCTTTACATTAGAAGGTCCGTTCAGCGAGTATCCCGGCTACTACGGGGGCAGTAAGTCGCCTAAGCATACGATTCAAGTGACCTGCATCACTTACCGTAACGATCCGATCTTTCATGGTTGCCTGACCGGCGCCACTCCTGGGCGGACCAACGAATGCAGCACCTGGACGCCGGCGACTTTCTCGGCGATGGCTTGGCAAACTCTAGAACAGGCTGGTGTGGCGAATGTAAAGGCGGTCTGGCGCGGCAAGTGGCCGGAAATGTTGCGCGTGCAAATTCACAAATCCCATCGTGGCCATGCCCAGCAAGTGGCCACGGCGCTGTGGGGCAGCCATCTTGGCAACTACGCCGGCAAGCATGTAATCGTGGTCGATGACGACATCGATATCCACGATTGGGAAGCGATCGAGTGGGCGCTTTGTTATCGCGTCAATGCCGGCCTAGGCGATATCACGACGTTTGCCGGCTCTTCAGGCTCGATGCTCGACCCCAGCGTGCCGCTGGCCGACCGTAACTCGGTGAAATACGGCCACGGCCTTTGGACCCGCGTGTTGATCGACGCGACGATTAACTGGGAGCTCGAACCGCAAGAACAGTATGGTGGCCACCGTTATCCACCGTTGGGTACGACAATCTCGCCGGACATGGCCGAGACCTTGAAGCGCCGGTGGAAAGAATACGGTTTCTAACTCGCGACGGAGACTACGACATGGCACAGCGAACTTCAAAGCAGAAGAGCAAAAATTCCTTTCGCGATCTACGCGAATTCATCGCGCTATTGGAGCGCACCGGCAACCTACACCGGATCAGCGCTTCGATCGATAAGAACACCGAGCTGATGCCGCTGGTCCGCTGGCAATATCAGGGGCTGCCGGACGACCAGCGCAAGGCTTTCTTGTTCGACAACGTTAGCGATTCTGCCGGGAGAAAGTATGATTGCCGCGTCGCGGTGGGCGCGCTCAGCGCGTCGCGGGCGATTTACAAACTTGCGCTCGGGGTCAAGGAATCGGACGGACCGAGCGCCGTGGCCGAAAAGTGGAATCATGCTTTGAGCCATCCGATCGCGCCGCGAAGGGTGGCACAAGGGCCGGTCAAAGATGTCATCATCAAAGGGAAAGAAATTTCTCGCCCAGGCGGCGGCCTGCTACGTTTTCCCGTGCCGATCAGTAATCCGGGTTTCGACGGTGGACCCTTTCTCACCGCGCCCTATGTCGTTACTAAAGATCCTGAGACCGGGGTCGCCAACGTCGGCACCTATCGCTGCATGATCAAGGGACCGGACAAAACCGGGGTAAGCGTTGCGCCGGCGCAGCATATCGGCATTCACTTCCACAAATGCAGAGAGAAAAAGATCCCGCTACAGGCGGCGATCGTGCTCGGTTGCAGTCCGGCTATCGGCTTAGCCAGCGTCGCCAAGGTCGGCTACGACCGCAATGAGTACGCCGTTGCCGGAGGCATCGCCGGCGAAGCAATTTCGCTCGTAAAATGCGAAACCGTCGATCTCGAAGTGCCAGCGCGAGCGGAAATCGTTATCGAAGGCGAGATCCGGACGGATTATATGGAACCTGAAGGACCGTTTGGTGAGTACACTGGCTATATGGGCGGGCAATTGATGAACGGTGTGTTCAACGTTAAGTGCATCACCCATCGAAAAGATCCGATCCTGCAAATGTTCACCGAAGGAGTGCCGAGCGAGAGCGGCGTGATGCGCAAGATGGGCTACGAGTCGACGCTCTACAAATTGCTCAAGTACGACTGCAATATCCCGTCGGTGATCAACGTGAGTCTGCACGAATCGAGCGGCAGCCGAAAATTCGTCGTCATCCGCATGCGCAAAACTAATCCCGCGCAGCCCTGGCAAGCGCTTCAAGCGGCTGTGGCGCTCGATCCGAGCCACGGAAAAATTCTCGTCGCCGTCGACGACGACATCGATTCCGAAGACGCCGACTCGGTCAACTGGGCGATCAGTTTTCGCATGCAGCCGCACCGCGACGTAAAGATCACTACGCACAAATTCGCGGGCTTGGATCCGTCGGCCGCGCCGCCCGGCTCATCGCATACCGAAGCGCGCTTTCCTTCGCCTTCCGGTTGTTCGGCGATCATGATCGATGCGACGCGTAAGTGGCCCTATCCGCCGGTAGCGTTGCCCGCGAAAAAATACATGGAGGCGGCAAAAGCCAAATGGGAATCGCTTGGACTGCCGCCGCTGACGCCGAAAATGCCCTGGTACGGATATAGCCTAGGGCACTGGCAAGAAGAGGACGTGGAGAACGCCGAGCTAGCGATTCAGGGCGACTACGAAGCAGTCGCGGCGCGGCTGCAACAAAAAGGCATCAAACTTTAAGAAATAACAGACTGAGATGCGATTTCGCGTGACCGCAGACGTCACGTCATCGAAAGGAAAAGTTTATGGACTCAAAAGTGGTAAACATCGGCGCCGCAAGAGCGCGGCAAAGAACCTATTACGAATATTTCATGGAAAAAGAGGGCGTGCCGGTGATCCACGGCTACGGCGTAACCGACGTGGGTAAAATCCACCTCAAAGCATGGAAGCGAATAGGTTGCGATGGCGCCTACCTGCAGTTGCGCGGCTTGGAAGGCATCACCGGGGTATACCTTTGCAAACTTGCCGCCGGCGCGGCGACGCTGCCTGAGCGCCATCTCTACGAGAAAGTGATTTATATTCTTCAGGGCGAAGGCGTGGCGGAAATTCAGCAGCGCAATCGCGTGCCACAAAATATTCGATGGCGCGCGGGCAGTTTGTTTTCGCCGCCGATGAACACGCTGCATCGCTTGATGAATCAGGGCAGCGAACCGGCATTGTTCCTGGCGGTCACCACCGCGCCGATGGCGCTCGATCACTATCACAACGAGCAGTTCGTTTTTAACAGCGACTTTGCTTTTTACGACCGCTACGACGGCGAGTCTGGATATTTCGAACCGGGCGGCGAACGCTATCTGGCGACCGACAACCGCCAATGGATTTGGGAAACTAATTTTATTCCAGACGCGAGCAAAGCGCGGATCGATGCCCAGGAGCAGAAAGGCGCCGGTGTCAATCTGACGCAGTTCGAGATCTCGAAAAATATCTTGATCGGCCACTTGGCCGAGTGGCCGGTGGGGCGCTACCACAAAGCGCACTTTCACGGCGGCGGCGCCGTGCTCGTCATATTACGCTCGTCGGGTTATTCGCTTATGTGGCCGAATCATTTGGGCACGCGGCCTTATGAAAATGGTTTCGGCGATCAGGTGGTTCGCATCGACTGGGTGCCGGGCAGCGTTTTCAGCCCGCCGACCAATTGGTTTCACCAACATTTTAATACCGGGCCGGAGCCGGCGCTGCAATTGGCGTTGCGCTGCGGCAGTCAGAAGTTTCCACTCGGCATTCGCGTTGCGGCGATTCGCGCCGGGGTCTATACCTCGGTCAAGCAAGGCGGCACGTTGATCGAATATGACGATGAGGATCCGGCAATTCGCCGAACCTACCAAGCCGAGCTGGCCGAGAAGGGCATCGTGCCGGATATGAATTACGATGCCGCCGCCAACGACGATTGAAGATTTTGCCTGACCTCCGTATAACAGCGAAACAATCCCGGTTTTAACATGAGTGAAAAGTCCCAAGTCATGGACCCGGCGGTCCGCTTCGATTCGACAGTGGCGAGCCCGCGGCGCTTTTTGCGTTTACCGTCGTTGCCGATGGTTATTTTGATTTTGATCGTCGCCTTCCTGGTGCTCACGCCGCTGTTTTTGATGATCCTCAATAGTTTCCAGACCGCGCGACCCGGTCAGCCTATTGTTTGGGGTATCGAGGGCTGGATCAAAGCGTTTAGCACCGGCGGCATCGTCAAAGCGATGACCAACACTTTCACGCTGGCGGTGGCGCGCCAGGTGATTGCGCTGTTCGTCGGCGCTTTTTTCGCTTGGCTGGTGGCGCGCACCGACATGCCGATGAAGAACACCCTGGAGTTTCTGTTCTGGCTGTCGTTCTTTCTACCGGCGTTGCCGCAAACCATGGGCTGGATATTGCTGCTCGATCCCAAGTATGGCTTGGCCAATCAGGCGATCATGGCCACCGGTTTGTTCAGCAATCCGCCGTTCAACATTTATTCTTTCTGGGGCATCACTTGGGCCCATCTCGGCGGCACGGTGGCGGTCAAAGTCATGCTGCTGGCACCCGCGTTTCGAAATCTCGATGCTTCCATCGAAGAAGCATCGAGAATCTCCGGCGCCAGCGGCACGCGGACTTTTTTTCGCATCTTCATTCCGGTGATGATGCCGGCGATTCTGGTCTCGACGATTCTCGGCATCATCCGTTCGCTTGAAGCCTTCGAGATCGAGTTGCTGCTCGGCACGCCCATCGGCTTGCAAGTTTTTTCCACCAAGATTCACGAGCTGGTCACCTGGGAACCACCGCAGTTCGCGCCCGCCATGGCGCTGAGTACGATTTTCCTCGCGCTATTGCTGCTGATGGTCGCCATGCAGCGCGGCTATATTTCCAAGCGCAGCTACGCCACGGTTACCGGCCGCGGCTTCAGCATTCGCCCCACCCGGCTCGGAGTTTGGCGCTATCCCGCCTTCGCCGTGGTGTTGGTCTTTGGTTTGGTCATCACCATCGTGCCGACGATCTTGCTGGTCGCCGGAACTTTCATGAAGCTGTTCGGTTTTTTCAATATCGCCGATCCTTGGACCCTCGACAACTGGCGCGCCACCTTGAGCGATCCGGTGCTTATGCGTTCGCTCTGGAACACCATCGCCATCGGCGTCGGCTCGGGCATCGTCGGCGTGCTGTTCTACGCGCTGATCGCCTACGTCATCGTCAAGAAAGCGCGCGGCAGCTGGCTGCTCGATTTTCTTTCCTGGCTGCCTTGGTCGATACCGGGCATTCTACTCGGCATCGCCTTGCTCTGGACTTTTTTGCAGACCAAAATATTTTTGCCGATCTACGGCACGATTTATCTTCTGATGATCGCCATGGTGATCAAGAGCATGCCCTTCGGCACGCAGATGATCAAAAGCGTGCTGATCCAGCTCGGCGCCGATCTCGAAGAAGCATCGAATGTTTGCGGCGCCAGCTCCTTTGACACCTTTCGGCGGATTATTTTCCCTTTGATTATGCCGGCGTTGATCACCGTCGGTTTGGTTGGCTTCATCTCGGCGGCGCGCGATATCAGCACCGTGGTGCTATTGGGTTCGGGGAAATCGCGCACGCTGTCGTTGCTCATGCTCGATTTCGCCGCCGGCGCGGAATTCGAAAAAGCCACGGTGGTCGCCGTCATCATCGTAGGTTTGGTCGTCGCCGCGGCGCTGTTCGCGCGGGCGCTGGGCGGGCAGGTGGGGGTGAGGGAATAGGTGCTAGTGATTAGTTGTTAGTGTTTAGTTTTTAGTTTCGGATAAGTCGCTAGGGCTCGCCGCAGAATCTTACCGTGTTGTCATAAAGAATATTTCGCTTTTGCGCTTCCGATAGGTCGCTTCGCTCTAGGATTTCGCTTGCCGCGTTGTCACGCCCTTCGCCGTGCGGGTAATCCGATGAGAAGAGAATATGCTCGGCGCCGACCAGGGCGATTTCTTGCAGCAGCAACGGATCGTCGGCTTCCGGCGCGATGAAGAAGCGGCCGGACTTTAAATATTCTTCGATGGCTTTTTCCGGCAGCCGGCCCATGGCGCGGACGGTTGGGTCGCGGCGGTAGCTCGGCAGATAGTGGCCCAGTCTGCCGACGACGTAGAACAACCACTCGGCACCGAATTCTAAGAAAGCAACTTTCAAATTCTGATAACGGTCGAGCATTCCCTGGCCAACCACGGCGACGAAGCCCAACTGCGCCGGCATGCCCATGGCGATGACGTGGGCTTCCAAGCGGGTTTCCACTAACTGGTCGAACGGGGGATAGCTTCTGCCCATATGGACGCAGAGAGGCAAGCCTGAATGCGCGAACTCATCCCAGATCGGCGTGAAACTTCTATGCGACAGCAGTCGCTCGCCGACGGTGCCGAATACCACCGCCGTACTGGCGCCGAGTTGCTGCATTTCCTTTAACGCGGCGACGGCTTCACTGGTGTCGCGCATGGGCAACAGGCCGGCCCACTTCAAGCGCTTAGAATTAGATTTGCACTGGCGGCCGGCGTAGCGGTTGTAGGCGCGAAACATCGCCGCTTCGAAAAATGGATCGCTGCCCATGCAGGCGTACAGGCTGGAGGGAAAGAGCAGCTGCGAGTCGATGCCGAGGGTGTCTAGGTCGCGCAGCCGTTTTTGCGGATCGGACAGGTCGAGAGAACCCAACGTACTCGCCACCGCGCCGAACTCAGGCATCACGGTGGCCGGTGTGTTGGCGCCCTGAGCGCCCGGTCCGTAAGCGTGGGGCTCCATGCGTCCTTCGATGAGCCAACCGGTGCGGTGAATGCCGGCGCCGTCGCGGTCGGCGATCTCCGCCGGCCGCGGCCGGCGCATGGCGAACTCCTTGGGCAAATCTTCCCACATCTTCGGTCCCATCATGACGTGGGCGTCAGCGTCGAATATTTTATAACCTTGAATCATTGGCCTTCTCCATGAACAGAAAATTCAGCTAGATGAAAAGGATTATTCACCACGAAGACACGAAGGATACGAAGGTTTCGGAAAATAGTCTCTCCCAACTTCGTGCTCTTCGTGCCTTCGTGGTGAAATAGGTTTTTCTCTTCGGCGCTCAGCCTTTCATTTTTTCCCTGGCGACTTTGATGATGATCGGCAAGAGCGACAGAAAGATCACCACGAGAATCACCTTGTCGATATTTTTGTGAATGTTGGGAATCATCTGGCCGAGAAAATATCCGCCCAGCACCATAGACAATACCCAGCCGATGCCGCCGGCCACGTTGTAGGAGAGGAACCGTTTGTACTCCATGGCGCCGATACCGGCGACCACCGGGGCGAAGGTGCGGACGATGGGCACGAAGCGGGCGATGACGATGGTGAAGGGGCCGTGGCGATCGTAAAACTCCTTGGTCGTGATCAAATGTTTTTTGTTGAAGAACAGTGAATCGGCGCGGCTGAAAAGCTTGGGGCCGCTGCGTCGCCCGATATTGTAACCGACGGTGTCGCCGACGACGGCGGCGATGCTCAGCGCCAAGATCATCGGCAACAGTTCGATGTCGCCGCGGGCGGCGAACAGTCCGGCGGTCACTAGCAAGGAATCGCCGGGCAGAAAAAAGCCGATGAGCAAACCGGTCTCGACGAAAACGATGACGGTCAATCCGGCGATGCCGCCAATGCGAACCAACGATTCGACGTCATAAATTTTGTGAAATAGATCGAAGATAAAATCCATGGGCGCATGGTGTCATGGAACTGTAAGCGAGGCAATTAAACGAGATATTTCTTTACGCCAATTCCTTCTTCCACTTCTCGCTGATCGTCGCTTTGAGTTCGGCGCTGAGAGCGTTGACCGGCGGAAAGCGGTCGCGCCATGCGTAGGGACGGCAGGCGTTGAGCACGGCGCGGCTGTTGACGAAGTTGCCGGCGTCGCGCTGATCGGGATGCATCGCCGGATCGAGCGGCGTCGACCAGCAGCCATCGATGATGCTGATGGCGGTTTTTGGATCGCAGCGCGTCGAGACCGCCCAGATGACATCTTTCATGTCGGAGGGATCGATGTCGTCGTCGACGACGATGACGAAGCGGCCGTGATAGTTGCCGCCGCGCGAAGCGAGCGCGGCCAAGCCGGCTTGCTGGGCGTGGCCGTGGTAGCGTTGCTTGACTGAAACAATGATAAATGGTGCTCCGCCGGCGGCCGCCGAGCTACCGATGGCGCACCACACGCCTTTGATGTCGGGCACGTCGGCTTTCTCTAAATAATTCCAAATCGCCGCGGCACCGATGGGCACACCGAAAGTGACGAAGGGTGGTTTCAGCGGCGGCGCGCCACACAGGATCGGATCGTTGCGATAATAAACTCGTTTGACCCGGATTACCGGCTCATTCGCCGCGCCGTGGGCGTAGTAGCCGGGCCATTCGCCGAAGGGACCTTCCATTTGCATCTGCTCTTGGGGCGGCGGCACTTCGCCTTCGATGGCGATCTCGGCGGTGGCAGGAATCGGCAAGCCGGTGAGCTCGCCGCGAATCACGTCGATCGGTGCGCCGCGCAAGCCGCCGTAATAATCGAACTCCGACATGCCGTAGGGCATCGATTGACCGGCGACTAAAAATAGCAGCGGATCCTGGCCGAAGGTGACGACCACGGGACAGCTCTTGCCCTTCTCCCAATATTTTTCGCGCATGATGCGCGCGTGGTGGCCGGGGGAAACGTAGAGGCCGAGAGTGTTTTTATCGTGAATCTGCACGCGGTAAATGCCGACGTTGACCCAGCCGCCTTCTTCAGGCTCACCGGTGATGACGCAGTCAGCGGTGCCGATGTAACGGCCGCCGTCGAGCTCATGCCAGTGCGGCGTTGGAAAGATCGTCATGTCGACATCGGCGCCGGATTTTACGTTGTCGAGAATCGGTCCGTTGGTCACGAAGCGCGGCGGAACTGGCTTGACGCCTTTGAGCAGCTCTTTCCATCTGGCGATCAGTTCGATGGGCCGGGCATCCGGCGGCATGCCGACCGTCAGGCTCGAACGCGACGGCGTATTGATCAGATTCGCCGCGACGCGAAAGTTCGGCGCGTAACCCGGCACCTGATCGAAGAGCACCAGCGGCGAAGGTTCTTTGAAAGCAAACAGTTCGGTCAGCGCGCCGATTTCCAGTTCCCAGTGGGCGCCGTGAATCTCTTTGACTTGGCCGAGCTGGCGCGCGGCGTCGATGAATTCGCGGAGATCGTTGAATGGCATTGTCCTGCTTTCGTGTGAAAGGATATCTCACCACGAAGGCACGAAGAGCACGAAGTTCGGAAGATTTATTTTCCGAAACCTTCGCGTCCTTCGTGCCTTCGTGGTGAATCAATCTTTTGCGTTAGAAGTGTCCCAGTTCTTTCGAATGTTTATAGATGCCGTCGTGGAACATGGCGACGCACTCGGCGTTGGTCAAGCAGCAATACTCCGGACCCCAGCCGGGGCGGTACCAGGTATTGCCGTCTTGCAGTAACCGCTCGAATATCTGCCGCGCCACTTCGCCGTGGGCCATCAGGCCGTCCAAATGCTCGTGCAAGTCGGCTTCTTCGTGCACGGCGAAATAGTGCAGATCGGCGTCTTTGATTTTGTATTTGTTCAAAAGCGCTTCGCGCCAGTGTTTGGACCAGTGGCCGAACATTTCTTCATTCAATGACCGCGCCCACCATTCGATCATGCTGCCTTCGTAGACCAGGCCGCGGGCGAACTCCGTCAAGGCGCGGCATTCGGCAAAAACTTGGCAGTTGATCATTTCGTCTAGGGAAACGCCGAACTGCTCGCCCTGTTTGATCAATACTTCGATATGGCCGGGGATTTTGGGATTGACCAACTCGTCGCTGATTTTGCCGACGTAGGGCGCGAGCAGGTCGCGATGGCGCGCGAAGATACCTTGATGGCGCTGGTAAATGATCAGATGAAAGTTGTTGACCTCCACCGGATAACTGTACCAGTGGCGCCAGAATAGTTTGATGGTTTCGAAGGGCAGCTTGCCGTCGGAGAGATCGCGCATGAACGCGCCGGCGAAAATCTTTTCGTTCCACAGCGCGTACATGCGGTGCTTGATCTCATCGGTAAATGCTTTCGCCTCGCTGGGCGAAAGCTTTTTGCCGATTTCTAATTCAAGAGGTTTTTGACTCATGATTGCTTCACTCGCTACTTGCCGGCCTGGGAAAAATCCCCCTCGCTCCACCTCTTTCAAAGGGGGAAGGAAGTCCTAGAGGAAAATCCGAAACGCCTCTTTGTAAAGAGGGGTAGGGGAGATTTTTTCTTCGATTGCACTCAAGCCTTAAAGCCAGCTTTCGCCAAGCCGTCTTTTAACTCCGCTTTGTCCTTGTCGGTGAACGGCGCGGTTTCCCAGCGCGGGAAGCGTTCGACGGGCAATCCGCGCAGTTTCATCAGTTCGCAGAAGACGCCGCGGCCGTGGCTGCGCAGATACTTGCCGACCACTTGCATGAGCCGGGTGAGCAAATCATGTTCGGTGCGCGCGGCTTTGAGATCGTCGGCCTTGAGCGCCTCGTACATTCTGACGCAGGCTTCGGGAAACGGCGTTGAAGGCGGATGGATGGCGCCGCGCACGCCGACCGAATAGCCCGAGTAGAGTGAAAAGATGCCGCCGGGAAAAACCCCGGTGGATTTCGGCAGCTGGTAAACGTAGCCGAGCAGTTTGTCGTAGGCGATGAACGACACTTTGATGCCGGCTAAAGGATTGGGCGCGATCGCTTCGATAATCTTATTGGCCTTGGCGGGAGTAATCTCCACCCAAGTGGTTTCAGTGTTGTCATAGATAAACATCGGCGTTTCGGGCACTGACTGGGCGATGGCTTTGTAATGGGCGTACACTTCGTAGTCGTCGTGGGGATAATAGTAGGGCGGCACGACGCCGACGGCGTCGACGCCCAAGCTCACCGCATGCTTGGCGAGTTCGATGGACGACAGCGTGTTGGCCGTGCCGATATGCATGACCACGGGCACGCGGCCTTTGACGCGGTTGACGATTTGCTCGGCGACTTTCTTGCGCTCGTCGATTTCCATCACCATGCCCTGGCCATGGGTTCCCAAGGGGAAGAAGCCATGAACACCGGCATCCAAGTAGAAATCGATGATCGCATCGGTGGTTTTGTGATCGATGGCGCCGTCATGTTTGAACGCCACCGGCATGGGCATCAAGATGCCTTCGATCGCTCTAGTGCTTGACATAAGTGCTCCTTATCGGATTGGGATGTTTGCCCGACTTGTGGCTATCCATAGCGCATCCGATTTTTGAATTCCACCCTGGTTTCGCCGCCAGAAAAAAAATGATAACTTTCGTGAAACTAATTTAGGAGGCGAGCATGGCAGAAAAGAATCCCGTAGTATTGATGTCCACCAGCAAGGGCGATATTCGCATCGAACTCGATGCGGTCAAGGCGCCGATCTCGACCAAGAATTTCGTCGATTACGTAAGCGCAGGGCATTATGATGGGCTGATCTTTCACCGCGTGATTCCCGGTTTCATGATCCAAGGCGGCGGCATGGACCCGCAGATGAACGAGAAGAAAAACAACGCACCGATCAAAAATGAAGCGTCCAACGGTTTGAAAAACGATCTCGGCACCCTCGCCATGGCGCGCACCAACGTGGTCGACAGCGCGACTTCGCAATTTTTCATCAATTGTAAGAACAACGACTTTCTCAATCACCGCAGTCCGGCGCCGGCCGAGTTCGGCTACGCCGTGTTCGGCAAAGTGATCGCCGGCCTCGATATCGTTCAGACCATCGAGAAGGTACGCACCGGCAACAAAGGCCACCATCAAGACGTGCCGGTGGAAGCGGTGGTGATCAACTCCGCGAAGCTCGAAGCGTAGAACGATTAACGTTTTCTCGGTGATGATTAAAGTTCCTCGCCCAGGGGCGAAATGAAGGTTTGTCATGCCGGCGCAGGCCGGCATCCATTTTCGCCTGTGCTGCAAGGCGGAAAAAGAACCTGGATTCCGGCCTACGCCGGAATGACGACGAGGAAGAACAGTCGATTTCTAGTCGACGCATTTAGAACCCCTCAGCTAATAGCCGAGGGCTACACAGTCACGCGGTCCACACCGCTTTGGGATCGTATTTTCGCACCGCGGCTAATTCTGCTGCACTCGGCGCTAGGGTTTCGTGAACCGCGCTTGATACTTTCACCGGCCAGCCGGTTTCACTGCAAATCTGCTCCACTGAAACCCCGGGATGGTATGAAGTCAGGACCATCTCGGGGTTTTCTTTTTCAAAAGAAAAAACTCCCAGGCTCGTGATCACCCGGCTCGGCCCGCCGCCGCTTAAACCATTGCATTGGCGCCAATCGGCGCCGTCGCCGTAGCCCGGCGAAGTGATGTAGTGCACCTTATCGACGAAGCGGCGCCGTTCGTGGTTCATGATGACGATGCAGCGTTTAGCCATCACCGCGATATCCGCGGCGCCACCGCTGCCGGGTAGCCGCGTGCGCTTGCCGTGATCTTCGACCCAATGGGTATTCAAATTGCCGAAGCGGTCGATCTCGGCGCCGCCGATGAAACCGAGATCGACTCGGCCGCTTTGCAAAAGATACATGACATCGTTCAGGCCGCCGCAGCACAGTGCGCGGGCGATGTTGGGCGGATCGCTCATGGTGAAGATCGATTCCGCCGCCGGCCAGTCACGGATCACGCCGTTTTCAAAAATCCCGATGGCATTGGGCGCGTGAGTTTCTTTGGCGACGGCGAAACCGAGCAGCGGCAGGCGCATGCCGACGAAGACTCTATCGCCGTCATGGATCTCCCGCGCCGCGGCGGCGACCATGAGTTCTCTGCGAGTGTAGGGCATCGAAGACTAAAAGCGTTGCGAGATTCGAGTTACGAGTTTCGGGTTGCGTGTTAACCCTAAACTCCAAACTCGAAACAAGCGTTAGGCCTTATTGAACGCGTCGATGCCAGCCTGAACGATCTGCCGGTCGACAGCCGCGGGCGCGCCGCTGAAGCCGACGCCGCCGATGCATTGGCCGTCGACGGTGAGCGGCAATCCGCCTTCGATACTGATAAAATAACCGGGGCCGACGGCGAGCGTTTGCGCCAGCACTTGATGATCCGGGATTTCGCCGCCGTCGCGGCCGGTTTTGCCGGTGGCGGCGGTGGTCAACGCGGCGCAGCGCGCCTTGGCCTGGGCGATCATCACGTTGTGGGTGCGGCCATTGGTCATGCGCTTGAACGCCATCAAATGGGCGCCGGCGTCGACGACGCAAATGCTGCCGATTTGTTTTAACTCCTTGGCTTTTTCCAGGGCGGTGTTGACGATGATGTCACAGCCTTCTTGGGATAGTTTTGCGGTCGGTACGGTTTTCATGATTGCCTCCTTGAGATTGTTTAACGATTAATAATTTAAGCTCACCGCGGGTGCAAATAGATTGCCTTGCGGCCGCAGCTTGCCAACGCGCTCGTTGCCGAGCAATTGCAAAAAATCGCCGTGATCTTTGACGCCGAGCACCCACTTGTCCAGCCATGAGCCGAAGCCTTCATTGGTCCGCGTCTCTTGGTGATAGGCGAAATAAAAATCGTCGTCGCGCCGACAATAGCCTTGGGCCGGCGACGGATGTGAGCCGAAGGGCGCGTGCACCACGCTCGAAACCACGAAACCGGGGATCAGGTTGCGGTTGGGATCGCTGAGAATAGTCTCATGGTCGACGATCTCTTCGCAGCTGAGAATCACTCTTTTAGCGGCGAATGCGGCCTCGCGCATGACGCCGAAGTTGCCCCAAACTTGCGTGTTGCCTTCACTGTCAGCGCGCTGTACGTGCAGAACCGCGACATCGGGATGAAGCGCGCGCACCGCCAGCAGTGTCTCGCCAGTAAAAGGACAATCGATGGCTGTGAACTGCGATTGCTTGGCGAAGTCGCTGCCTTTGATCGTTTTGGTCGGCAAGAAGGGAACGCCGTTGGCTGCCGCTTGGAGCGCGAGTCCGATGGTAAAGTTGGAGTGCTCTTCGATTTCAATCGAGTTAGGGATTCCTGATTCCGCCGCGCGCCGGTAGTTGTGGCCCAGTCCGGCCGCGACGTTGCCGACCCACGAGGCGATGATCTTTTTAACGCAGCCGGCGCCGATCAGCTGATCGAATTGAATATCGGAAATCGGTCCGATCAAGGTTAAGTCGCGCTTTTTCTGCCGGATGATTTCGTGGCTAGCGGCGAATGGAATGAGCGACTCCAACGCACAGCCGAGCGCAACGGCATCGCCATCGTGAACGTCGGCGGCGATAGCATCGCGCATGGATCGAAGCTTGTTCATGGAGGATCTTTCTGTCGGGCAGCGCTTGCGACATCAAACCGTAGGGGCGATCGGCGGTCGCCCTCCGATCAGCGCCCCTTGAGCGCCGCCTGAGCTTCGCGCAGCGGACCAAAATCGACCACGTCGCTGACCGAAATGTTTTTCGCCAGACCTTGCTGGCGCGCCAGTTCGAGCACGCTCTCGACCCCCTTGCTCGACGGCGTGCCATCTTTGCTGTAGGCGGGCAATGTTTGCTCGTAGCCGGCCTCGGCGAGAGCGCGGTCCATTTTGAAAATCTTTTGCACCAACGCGATGGCGTCGGCGCGTTGCGTGTGCACGAAGTTCAGGCCGCGCAGCATTGCTGTCAGCACGGCGACGACTTCGGCGCGGTTCGATTTAATTTTCGCCACTGACGCGGAAAGTCCGGCGAGCGGAAAGTCGACGCTGTCGGCGGCGGTGGCCAAAACGTTCAATCCCATATCCTTGGCTAGCGACGGCGCCGGTGGCCCGCCGAGAGTCGCGTGAATGGCGCCGGATTTCACCGCCGCCATCCGCAGCGGCAGATCGCCGGTGGAGACGATGGTGAAATCGCCGGCGGCGACGCCGTGGCTGGCGAGCATGCGCCGGGTGATTTCCACTGTGATGCCGCCGACCGAGCCGAGACCGACGATCTTACCTTTGAGTTCCGCCATGGTGCGAATCTCCGGCCGGGCGATCATGAACAGGCTTGGCCGCGCGATCATGCTGAAAATTCCAACAATCGGCGCACCTTGCTGCGCCGCCAAGGTAACGGCGCTGCTAAACGAAGTGTAGTAATCCACCGAACCGCCGAGCAAGCCGGCGAGACCGATGTTCGAGCGCATCTGCACCACTTCGACATCTTTGCCGGCATCCTTGAAAAATCCCTTGGCTTGGGCGACGAACAGTGGAAAGTTATTCAAGTCCCGGGCGGTGTAACCGATGATCAGTTTTTTCTCTTGGGCAGCGGAAACGGATGCGTAGGTCAACAACGCGGTTACGATGAGCAGCGATGATCGTAGCGACATTGTTCTATTAAACATAAATGCACTTGCATTGGTACAGGCAAATGACGCAGATTTGGCTCATGAAACATTTGGTTTTGAGCTTCGTCATCTGGCTGTCGCTTCTCTGCGCAACGATCGCTCATGGCGGTCAAGCAAAACCGCTGAGCCGCGTTGTCGCCGGCTACGGCTCCACCGACGGTGCGATCGCGCCCTTGTGGTACGCCAAGGAAGCCAAGCTTTTCGAGAAGCGCGGTCTCGACGTATTGTTGGTCGGCATGGGCACTGGCTCGGTGTCGCTGCGCGCATTGATCGCCAAAGATTTAGAAATCGCCTCGCTGTCGGGTTCCGGTTTGGTGCAAGCCGCGTTGCAGGGCGCGGACACGGTGATCGTGTCGAGCGCGATCAATGGTTTTGTCTTCAAAGTTTTTGCTTCGCCGGAGATTACCAACGTCAGCCAACTCAAAGGCAAGAAGCTCGGTGTCAGCCGCTACGGCGCGACATCCGATTTCGCCATTCGCTTAGCGCTCAAAAAGTGGGGCCTCAATCCCGATCGCGACTTGAGTATCTTGCAGATCGGCACGACCCAAGACACGGTCCGCGCCATGCAAACGAAAATGATAGACGTGGGCGTGTTGAGCGGCACCGCGTCATTGGTGGCGCGCAAAGCGGGCTTCCGCGAGTTGGGCGACCTGGCCGAGTTGGGTCTCGACTATCCGATGGCGCCCATCGGCACGACGCGCTCTTTCCTGCAAAAAAATGAAGCCGTCGCCAGAGAATTCATGCTCGCTTACATCGAGGCGATCCATGATTTCAAACGCAACAAGGATTTCGCTCTGGCGGTGCTCAAGAAATACACGCGCAACGACGATCGCGAAGTTTTGGAAGATAGTTACAATAACTACGCGAACAAATATCTTCCCCTGCCGATCCCAACTCCCGACGGCATTCGAACCATTCTGGCGGAAATTGCCGGCACGGTTCCAGCCGCCAAGAATGCCGATCCAGAACAGTTCGTGGCCTACAAAATCGCTAGAGAGATTGAAGCGAGCGGGTTTATTAAGAAGCTCTATGAGAAGTGAGTTTATGGGGCGCTGCTGATGAATGTTTAAGACTCTCTTGGTGAACGACTCAGCATGGTCCCAACACGCCAATGTTCAGGCCTGACGCTACGCGCTCCCTGAACAACAAATTCTGAGATCGTGCCCTGATCCGTCACGCGCTTGTTGTAAGTTGGTTTGCATGAGGAGTAGAAGTCTATTTGCGGCACGGCGGTCTTGATTCCCTGATGCGATAATTCAACGGTGAAGAAAGTCAAATCGTAAACATCGCATGCGTTTGGCAGTCCACAGGCAATAATGGATAAGGTCTTGGAGTACATCTGGGCGAAAACAAGCAAGAACGGCGATGGTGGATGGCATCCCCTCATTCTCCACATGCTGGATGTGGCGGCCAGTGCCGACGCGATTCTAGCGCGCGAACCCGCGTCTACGCGCAACAGACTAGCGGCAACTCTGGAGATGAGTTGGGCGGATGCCCGTGCATGGTTATTGCTCCTGATTGCCTGCCATGATTTGGGGAAGGCTTGTCCAGGTTTTCAATGCAAATGGAAAAATCTGACGAGTATGGACGCCGGGCGTAGCCCAAATACCGAAATTAACCACGCCTTCGTAAGCCAGATTGCCCTGACGGAGCTGCTGCGCGAAATGGACTGGCCTGATGACTTGGCCGAATTAGTTGCTGATGCCGTGGGATGTCATCACGGAAGTCGCGCCTCTCCTAACACGCTTGAACACCTCATGGGCGATAGGCGGGCAATCGGGAAAGAGGATTGGACTGGTACGCGCCACGCCCTCTTCGAAGCGTTGCTGGACGTGCTTCAGCCCATCAATGTTCCAACCAAAAAGTCACTCACTGGCCCAGACTTCATGTTGTTATCGGGGCTCACAAGCTTTTCAGACTGGATTGGTTCGAACGAAGATTGGTTTCCATTCGGTACCTCTGACGATTGCGACGATCTACAGCGTTGGTTCCAGAGACGCAGAGCGCTGGCCGACAAAGCTCTGGATGCGATGGGGTGGCTGGCCCGAACTCCGCTAACCCAAGAAACAAAATCGTTTTCGCAGGTGTTTGGGTTTGCACCTCGCCCTTTGCAACAAGCCGTGGCGGATACACTGAACGATGTGAAAGGCCCGGCCATCCTGCTGCTGGAAGCGCCCATGGGTGAGGGCAAGAGCGAAGCCGCGTTCTTCGCGCATTTGGAATTGCAACGGCGCTTTGGACATCGTGGCTTGTATGTTGCGCTACCAACCAAAGCCACGGGTAACGCCATGTTTAAGCGAACCCTCAAATTCCTGCGTGGCCAGGGAATGAACCGAACGCTTGACTTGCAACTCCTGCATGGCGGGTCGCTACTTAACGACACCTTCCAGAATTTGAAAATGTCTGGCATCTACGACGCGACAACAGGTGGCGAGGTCCGGGCCGGGGAATGGTTCACGAACAAAAAGCGAGCGTTGCTTTCGGAGTACGGTGTCGGCACCGTGGATCAAGCCCTGCTGCCCATCCTGCCGGTGCGACACAACTTCGTGCGCCTCTGGGGTCTGGCAAACCGCGTGGTCGTGTTCGACGAGATACACGCCTACGACGCTTACACGGGTACTCTGCTAATTCACTTGCTGCGCTGGCTTCTGGCGTTGGGTTCATCGGTCGTCCTGCTCTCTGCAACGCTGCCGCCATCTATTCGTCGCAAGCTGGCAGAAGTAGTTGACGACACATTGCCAGAACAGGAGCCGGAGTACCCGCGCCTTTCCATCTTCTGTCCAGGAGAGAAGGTACATCAGAAACATTTTGAGGCTGATCCGGTGCGTCGCCAAATCGTACGGCTGCAACCCATCCCGGCCGAACTGTCGGACATACGCGCCGCCTTGGAGGCACACCTAATAAACGGAGGAATGGGACTGGCGCTCGTCAATACCGTGCAGCGAGCCCAGGACCTGTATCGCCTTTTCGCTGAAGGAGAGTCTTTGATGCGTGAAGGGCAGCGTGTCGGAAAACGATTGCTGGATGGAACAGAGGTGTCTTTGTTCCACGCCCGGTTTCCGTCGGACCGGCGACAGAAACGGGAAGAACACGCTTTAGAAATCTTCGGGGAAAGTGGCAGCAGGGAAGGCAGGAAGATTCTCATTGCTACCCAGGTGGCGGAGCAAAGCCTTGATCTCGACTTCGATGTCGTCGCGACCGATCTCGCGCCCATCGACCTCGTGCTCCAACGCGCGGGCCGTCTGTGGCGGCATGCACGGAAATCGAGGCCTGTTGCCCAGCCTGTTGGCGCTGACGCCAAATTGACCCAGCGTGCCGGAATTCAATGACCCCCTTGGATGCTCTACAAACTGTTGATGGTTATGGGTTTTCAGAGGTTGACGATGGGGCAGTCAAAATCAGCAGGTTGGGTCAAATCGGCGTCAGCGC
>SHYW01000057.1 GCA_009692615.1 Deltaproteobacteria bacterium
ACGCACACACTTGGCCTATATCGAACCAACTCCAACAAGGTGGGGTTCCGCTATGGCCAGGTTTCTAACTTACGACCTCAACCCAACGCACTACCCTGACATAATCGCGTTGCTGTTAACATGACATATTGACGTTGCCACGACACGTATCGTAGCGGGCTTCATTTGGCAGCATCAGCGCCCGCCGTTTCTTGAAGTCCGCAGCGGTCAGCGATCGCTTCGGCATTTTGCCAGTGACTTGCTCGGCTTTGATCTCGTTCAGTGCATCGTTGTAGCGGTTCGTGGCGTGGCGCAGGAAGATGACGCCGAGCACCGGCATGCAGTATTCACAGCGGTCAGCTTGGAATTGGCGCGGAGATTGTCCGCCGCATCCCAGAGGTCGGCCTCGAGTTTTTCGATGTTTTGTAATTGGGTTTCAATCATTGAAGGTAAGTTGTACTGATCACCTCTCCCCCAGCTGGCGTTGAAGGTTCGCTGTCGCGCTTAGATTCTCACGTCTCGAATTTCTTTGCCATTAACCACCTCCGTCGTCAATTTAAGAACACCGATCAACACAATACCCAACTCCGAACCATCCATCTCATTCAAAGGTTCCGCGCCCAGGCACTCGGCGCATAACTTCTAATCGCGGGAATCATTCAGCCCAAATTTTCGTCACCCTACTGGAGTCACCGGCGCTCTGACAAGCGACGGTAATCGCCCATTTCGCCGGCGACTATGCGAGAGTCTACGGCTTTGGCCGCTGGCCGGTTTTCTTGAACTCGAAATAGTCGCGCAAGATTTGTTCGTGATCGAAGACGATCGGCTCAGGCAACTCACCTTGGCAAAAAATCCTCGCCGCCTTGGCATCGTCCGCGCCGCGCGGAATTCCATTAGCCGTGGCGATGAAGACCGTCGACACCGTGTGATGGCGCGCGTCGCGGCGCGGATCGGAATACGTATAAAACTGCTCGACTAACTTTACTTTCAATGAAGTCTCTTCCTCGGCTTCACGCGCCGCGGCGCTCTCGATGCTCTCGCCGTAATCGACAAAACCGCCGGGAATCGCCCAACCGTGGGGAATATTTTTTCGTTCGATTAGGACAATGCCGCCGTCGATCTCGATGATGATGTCGACGGTGAGTAAAGGATTGCGAAATTTTTCAGCCATGGCGCTTCCCTACCTTGACTCCGTGAAAAGCGCAAGGTACAAAGATCACTCGTTATCGCGGGGTGGAGCAGTCTGGTAGCTCGCAAGGCTCATAACCTTGAGGTCCCGGGTTCAAATCCCGGCCCCGCAACCAAAAGAAAAATCTAGGGGCCATCACGGCCCCTTTTTTTTCGCTCCAACCTTTTTGCCTTTCATAATCTCCAGTTCTTGCGAAGCAATCGCTTGGTGCTAAACTCACTTCAATCGTCATGCGTAGAATTTTCACACTCGTCATTGCCGGCTTATTAGAATTTGGACTCGTCAGAAGTGCGCCTGCCACTAGCCATTATACGGCGAAGCAATTGGAAGCGCTCGAGCAACGCATCGGCGGCGAATTTTGGATCCACGCGCCCAACGGCGGCGCGGCGGAATTTCTCACCGAGCCGAATCCCGGCGCACCGACCTTCCGCCCGACAGATAACCAATCATTTGAAATCACCGACATCGCCGGCAAGCAGGGCAAGACGCTTTATTACCAAGTCAAATTCGCATCGGGAAAAACCGGCTACCTGCGACCGGAACGGTTTCACGAAGAATTGAATCTGACCATCGTCCACAGCGATCCCTTGGCGCAGCAAAAAGTAAACACCGAACAAAAGGCGGCGGAAGAGAAGCAGCGCGTCGCCTGGATCAAAGCTCAGCCATGGCCGGCGACGCTCAAAGATGCCGCCATTAAAAATCAGCCGCAACCGGGCCTGACCAGTGCCGAAGTTATACAGATCATGGGACAACCCAGACGGATCACCCGACCCAGCAGTTTGATGAAAACCCGTGCGCAGTTAAAAACTCAAGACGAGCGCTGGTTCTATCCAGACGGCGCGGTCCTGTTGTTTCGTAGCGGCATACTCAACCAAGTCACCGGGCCCACGCCTTAGTCGCCAAGCTGTGAATTTTGCCGCAACCGATTCACTCGGCTGATTCAAAGTCTTAACTTTCGCAGCTTATCGACACGGCGGCGATCCACTTTCGAGAGCCGATTAGGATTGCCACGTTTAGCGGAATTGGTATCAACCTCGCCGTTGTCATCGTCGAAGTAATCGACGTCGAGGCTGCGCAAAATCTGATTGAACTCGTCGGCGTAAATCGCCACGGCGCCGAATCGTTCCACGGCGCTACGAATCTCCCGATCCGAGCTGACCACCACCGCGCCGCTGCCTTTTTCACGAGCGATACGGATGACCACCTGATCGGCCTTTTCACCCAGTCGCGAATAGATCACCACCACGCCCGCCTGTTTGGCATTGGCCTCCGACGCCGAGCCGGTGCGCCAGCCGTCGAAAACAACCACGACATCGAACTGTTTGCGGCTTTGATACTGGGACAACTGCTGGATTAGCCAGTTACGTTTGTGCTCCAACGCCCCTTGCAGTCCCTGTTCGGCGCCAAGCAAGTTGTAACCATCAATAATTAAGTACATAGCTGTGCCAAGATTCTAGCTGCGTTTCACCATGCAAACTTTCAAACCAGTTGTCAAAATCAAAAAAACCAGGTACAACCGGTGCGATTTTACATGGAGGATTGACGGAATTGCCGATCACGATTAAAAAGGCCCGCAGGATTAACGAGTTGCCCCCGTATCTGTTCGCGGAAATCGACCGGCGCAAGCGCGAAGCGATGTCACGCGGCGTCGATTTGATCGATTTGGGTATCGGCGACCCGGATATTCCTACCCCGGCCAGCGTCGTGGAAAAGCTCTTGGAAGGCGCCAGCAAACCGACCAACCACCGCTATCCCAACAGCTCCGGCATGAGCGAGTTTCGCGAGGCGGTCGCCACCTGGTATAAAGGCCGGTTCAACGTCAAACTCGATCCGGCCAAAGAAGTGGTCTCGCTGATCGGTTCCAAAGAAGGTATCGGCAACATGGCGGTCGCCTTCGTCGACCCCGGCGATCTGGTTTTAGTCGCCAGCCCCTGCTATCCGGTTTATCACATCGGTACGGCGTTTAACGGCGGCAAAAACTATTTTTTACCGCTGCGCAAAGAAAACAAATTCTTACCCGATCTCGAATCGATCCCGGCTGAGGTTGCCAAACAGGCTAAGCTTTTGTGGATCAACTATCCCAACAATCCGACCGCCGCGGTGGCCGATAAGGATTTTTACTTGCGCGTTATTGATTTTGCCAACAAAAATAACGTGATCGTTTGCCACGACGCAGCCTACACGGAAATGGGCTACGACGGCTACAAGCCAATGAGTTTTCTCGAAGTCGACGGCGCCCGCGAAGTCGGCATCGAGTTTCATTCGCTGTCGAAGACCTTCAACATGACCGGCTGGCGCATCGGTATGGCGGTGGGCAACCCCGAATTAGTCGGCGGTTTGGCCCAGGCTAAATCCAATCTCGACTCGGGAATTTTTCAAGCCGTTCAAGAGGCCGGTATCGAAGCGCTCAAACTCGGCGATGCCATTGTCGAGCCGAGCCGGAAGATTTATCAAGAACGGCGCGATATTTTAGTCGACGGCCTGCGCGCGGTCGGTTTGCAATGCGACAAGCCTAAGGCGACATTCTACGTCTGGGTTTCCTGTCCCAAGGGGCTCTCCTCGGCTGAGTTCACGGCAAAATTGCTCGATGAAGCGGGCGTGGTCACCACGCCGGGCAACGGCTTCGGCGATGCCGGCGAAGGTTATGTTCGTTTCACCGTGTGCGTCGACAAAGAACGGCTGCGGGAGGTTGCGGAACGGATTCGACGAGTCAAGCTCTAGAAGCCCTTTTCCTAAAGCGACACCATGGCGAACGCGACTGTCCATCAAGTTTATATCGGCATCGGTACCAACGTCGGCAACAAAAGAGAAAATTTCTTCGAGGCCGTGACTCGCCTAACCAAGTTACCGGACACCCGAGTACTCAAGGAATCCTCGCTCTATGAGAGCGAACCGTTAGGCGAAGCCAAGGATTGGTACGTCAACGGCGCCGTCGAAATCGAGACCAAATTCAAACCCGACATGCTGCTCAAGCAGTTTAAAAACATCGAGCGCAGCATGGGCCGGAAAAAAATCAAAAAACGCTGGGGTGCCCGGGTCATCGACCTCGACATCCTGCTCTACGATTCCGCGGTGGTGAAAAAGAAAACCTTGCGCATCCCCCATCCCGAGATGGCCAGCCGCAAGTTCGTGCTCATCCCGCTGAGCGAAATCGCGCCGCAAGTCGTTCACCCGGAACTCGGCAAGACGATTTCCGAGTTGCTGATCAATGTCAAAGACGACAAGAAAATCCACCTATTTCATTCCTGAGCGAAACCTGGCTCCGGCCCCTGGAGCGTGATGTTACTGCTCCGCCTGCTATTATTATTTGCCATCCTCTACATCATTTACTTGGTGGTGAAAGGTTTTATCACCGGCGCCAGAAAACACGGCGAGAACGCCAGCAACGCCGGCGAGCCGATGGTCCTTGATCCCCAATGTCAGACCTATGTACCGAAAGCCGATGCGGTGGCGCGAGCGGGAAAGTTTTTTTGCAGTGAGGAGTGCTCGCGGCTCTATTTAGCCCGCTAACGCGCGCAGGATCTTATCGTGAACGCCGTCGAAGCCGCCGTTCGACATCACCAGCAGCACATCGCCCGAACGCGCGTCCTGAGCCACATGGGCGGCGATATCGTCAGCGCCGGCGAGCGTCGCGGCGCGCTCGGCGCCGGCCAGTCGGTTAATTTCACCGACCATATGCGGCACCGATAGCCGCTCAGCCTCCGGCACTTTCTCCGGCTGGAAAACCCCGGCGACGATCACTCGATCGGCGAGAGCCAAGGCAGCGGCGAACTCTTTTTCGAATATGTTACGTTTGCTGGTGTTGCTGCGCGGTTCGAAGATCGCCCACAGACGCCGTCCGGCGTAAGCGCTACGCACCGCGTCGATGGTCTCGCGCACCGCCGTGGGATGATGCGCGAAGTCGTCGATCACCACCACGCCGCGCTGCTCGCCGCGCACTTCCTGGCGCCGCTTGACGCCTTTGAAAGTGGCAAAGCCTTCGAGCAATTTCTGCCGTGGAATAGACAGCGCCCGTCCCATGGCATAGACCGCTAAAGCATTTTTAACGTTATGCCGGCCGATCACGCCGGCTTCCATTGAACCTTCCCCATGGCCTCGGTAGCAAGGCGTAAAAATTGTCCGCCCGGCGCGAAATTCAATCTCCTTCGCCGTCCAGTCGCCATCATCGCCGTAAGTGATTAACTCACAGCGCGCCGACTTGGACACCTCGACCGCGTCGGGGTAATCGCGACAAACCACCAGTTTGCCCGCCGCCGGTAAGATTTCCATCAGCCGCGCAAAGGCGCTTTTGACATGATCGAGATCGCGATAAATATCGGCGTGATCGAACTCGACGCTGGTGAGCACCGCATGGTTTGGCCGGTAGTGAAGAAACTTCGGCCCCTTGTCGAAAAACGCGGTGTCGTACTCGTCCCCTTCCAAGACCACATGGCTGCCCGCGCCGACGCGCCAACCGCTGGAAAAATTGAGCGGCACGCCGCCGACGAAAAAACCCGGATCGAGCCCGGCGGAAGTCAGTACCCAAGCCGCCAATGCCGAAGTGGTGGTCTTGCCGTGGGTGCCGGCGATCACGATGGAAGTCCGCGCGCCGATCAGAAATTCACCCAGTGCTTGGGGAAAGGAAATATACCGAAGGTTCTGGCTGATCACCGCTTCCGCTTCAGGGTTGCCGCGCGAGATGGCGTTGCCGATGACCACCAGATCGGGACGCGGCTCCACATGTTCGGCGCGGTAGCCGCTCTGCACGTCAATCCCGATATCCGCGAGGTAGGTGCTCATGGGCGGATAAACATTTTGATCCGAACCGCTAACCCGGTAACCGCGCGACTGCAACAAGCCGGCGAGGGACGCCATGCCGACCCCGCAAACCGCGATCAAGTGAATATGACTGCCGGGCGCCAAATCGTTCATGAGAAGAGCGCTTTCATGATCAAGTCGTGAATCGCCGGGCGAAACTCTTTGATCTTTTCATTCTTGCGCGTCGGATGCACCCGATTGGTCAGCAGCACGACATGGCAATTCTTTTCCAAGTCCCACCAAATCGAACAACCGGTAAAGCCCAAATGGCCCACCGAGCGCGGCGAAAATAAACTCCCGCTGCTCGACTGGCCGGGGGTCGGCGTGTCCCAACCGAGGGCGAAGGTCGATTGCCGCGTGGCGGCATCCTTGGTGAGAAATTCTTCGACCACCGACTGCGGCAAAAAATTATCTTTACCCAACCGGCACTGGTCCAAGCGCAGCAGAAAAGTGTGAATGTCGCGGGCCGAGGTGAATAACCCAGCGTGACCGGCGACGCCGCCCATGGCGTAGGCGTTGTCGTCATGAACTTCGCCGCAGAGAACTTTTTTGCGCCACGGACAGTTTTCCGTCGGCGCGATCATATCGGTAATCGGCTGCAAACGGCGCGTGCGCAGCAACGTCAAATCGACGAAGCCGGTGGCGCGCATGGCCAGCGGCTTGAAGATCCGCTCTTGGCAGAAGCGGTCGAGGCTATTGCCGGTGAGCGTCTCCACCACTTCACCGAGAATCATGAAACCGAGATCGCTATAAAGACATTGGCTCCCCGGTGGGCTCAGCAATTTGTCGAGATGAATCTGTTCGAGGACAAAACTTTTCGCCGCCCGGCTGACCGTGAAGTTGATGCGGCCCGATTTTTCATTCTTGATGATCTCTTCGAAGTAAGGTTTCCAGGCCGGCAAGCCGGCGCTATGGGCCAGCAGCTGGCGGAAGGTGGTGACGCTTTTGCCCAAGATGCCGTAGCTCGGCAATACCCGTGTCACCTGATCGTCGAGGCGGATTTTCTTCTCGCGCACCAACAACATGACCGCCACCGTCGTCGCCAGCGGCTTGGTCAGGGAGGCGACATCGAAAATCGTCTCGATACCCATGGGCGACTTATCCGGCACCAGCGAGCGCTGGCCGAAAGCCTGTTCATAAATGACGCTCTGGTCTTTGCTGACCAGCACCACCGCGCCGGGAAACACTTCCTGGGTGACGGCCTCTTGAAAGGCGTTATCGACGGCTTGGAAATTCATACTTGAACTAAACGAATATTTCTCTCGGGCTGGAGTTAGGTTTATAGCACGGGCGATTCGAGCAGCGCCAACGACGGCACGCTTGCGTCGAGACGCATTTTGACGCCGAAGGGCAAGGTGAGATTTTCCTGGCCATGGCCGGCTCTCATGCCGGTCGCCACTGGATAGGCGGCATCATAGAATACGTCAGCGATGATTTCTTTAATTCCCCGCGGCCCGCCGTCGCGGCAATTGGTAAAATCACCGAACACCACGCCGGCCGGCCGATCGAGCTTACCGGCCATCTTGAGATGGGTCAGCATGCGCTCGATACGATACGGCGCCTCGCCGACATCTTCGAGGAACAGCAGCTTCCCGCGAGTATCGATCTCGTAGGGCGTTCCCAATGTCGTCACTAAAAGCGACAGGCAGCCACCGATCATTTCGCCAACCGCCAGTCCAGGGCGAATCGTTTCGGCCAAGCCAATGCTCCAGTCCCGGCGCAAGCCGCTCAAGATCGGCCAGAATTGCGCGCGACTGTCAGCACTCAAGCCCCCGGCAAGATCGTCGGCCACCATGGGCCCGTGAAAGGTCACCATGCCGCAGCTTTGACAGAGCCAATTGAGTAGTATCGTAATGTCGCTGTAGCCGGCGAAAATCTTCGGATACTTTGCTAGCTCCGCGCTCAAATGGGGCAACAGCTGGATCGAACCAAACCCGCCCCGGGCGCACAGGATCGCGGCGATATCGCCGCGGCGAAAGAATTCCAAAAGGTCCGCGGCGCGCTCGGCCGCGGCACCGGCGAGATAGCCGTCCCGGGCCAAAACATGGGCGCCGATTTCAACTTCAAACCCTTCAGCACGGAGCGCCGCGATGCCGGCCTCAAGCGCTGCCTGCTCGACGCTGCCGGCCGGTGCGACAATGCCGATGCGCGCTCCGGGCTCAAGTCGTGGCGGTTTATGCACAGCCAAGGGAGTTCTCCACAGGCGATCGCGCTGGGGCGACAAGCATGACTTTTTCGAGCTGTGGATAATTATTGCGATTCAATTTCATCGGCTTTGCTAGGACAGTTATATTGGCAAAAAAGCTTCCCATGTACAAGAATTTCTTGCAGAAAGACGAATACAAATAGAACGGCCATGGAGTCCCGGGGAATTGACATCGCGGCGGCGGACGGATAAGAAACCGGGTTGGATCGATCATTGTCAACCGAGAGTTAACCGTAACGCCAGAGCTTATCCACAGCTTTTTCACAGCCCATGAAGATCAAACCGGAACGGCTCGAACAGATCGCCAGCGTGCTGGTGGCTAACCTCAAGAGCAAAGAGCTGATGGTCGCCAAAGCCAGCGACCAGGCGATCAAAAACCGCTTGATCGAGACCATCGCCAAGAATTTCGCCGAGGAAGAGGCGATCGAGGAAGAGGCGCGCAAAATGTTGGCGGCGGTGGCCCAAGCGTCACGCGACATGGACCCGTTCAAAATGTTTCTCCTGGCGAAGCAAAAACTGGCGGCCAAAAAAGGTTTCATCCTGTGAGCCGCGTGTCGGAGAGCCGGATCTCCCATCTCGCCCACTTGCTGATCGAGGGCGTGCGCAAGGGCGGCCTCGGCGAATTTCCCAACGACGGCCGCGCGCTGACGGAAACCAAGCGGGTATTGCAAGAGTATTTTCAGCGCGAAGACCAGCTCGACGAGATTGTCCGGCAAAAAATCCAATCGCTGTCGCGCTACATCCCCGCCGGCAGCCGGGAGTGGGATGTGCTGTACCGAAAATATTTCGAAGAGGAGTCGCGCAAGCAGCGTAAATAAATACCGCCAGCAGTGTCAACTGCGCCAAGCCGTTAAAACTAAGCGAAAGTTTCCGACAAAACCTTGACATCGCTCAATCAGTGCTTAGATTGATCGCGCCGAGGACTATCTAGGGACCTTTCTAAGGCAGCGGTAACCGCGGCAAAATCCAGAAAAAATAATAAGTTGAGTCAAACACTGAAAGGAGGCAGGAAGTGAAAATTAGGCCTTTACAAGACCGGGTTATCGTCAAACGCATCGAGGAAGAAGAAAAGAGCAAGGGAGGTATTATCATCCCCGACAGCGCCAAAGAGAAGCCACAGGAGGGTAAAATTGTGGCGGTCGGCAAAGGCAAAGTTGGCGATGACGGCAAGATCATCCCGCTCGATGTCAAGGTGAATGACCGTGTGCTATTCGGAAAATATTCCGGCAGCGAAATCAACATGGACGGCGAAGAACACCTGATCATGCGCGAAGAAGACATTCTCGGCATCATTGAAAAATAATATTCCAGAAAAACTGAGGAGGAAAAAATGGGAGCTAAGATAGTTAAATTCAATCGCGATGCGCGGGACGCAATCCTGCGCGGCGTGAACACTCTCGCCGACGCGGTGACCGTGACCCTCGGCCCCAAAGGAAGAAATGTCGTGCTCGACAAATCCTATGGCGCCCCCACCGTCACCAAAGACGGCGTTACCGTTGCCAAAGAAGTAGAACTCGAAGACAAGTTTGAAAACATGGGCGCCCAGATGGTCAAGGAAGTTGCCAGCAAGACTTCCGACGTGGCCGGTGACGGCACCACCACGGCCACTGTGTTGGCCCGGCAAATTTACGCCGAAGGCGTGAAACTGGTCGCCGCTGGCCATGACCCGATGACCCTCAAGCGCGGCATCGATAAGGCCGTCAGCGCGATCATCGAAGAGCTCAAGAATATTTCCAAGCCGACCAAGGATCCCAAAGAGATCGCTCAAGTCGGCACGATCGCGGCGAACAACGATACCACCATCGGTGAAGTAATCTCCGCGGCGATGAACAAGGTCGGCAAAGAAGGCGTGATCACCGTCGAGGAAGCCAAGGGCTTGGAGACGACCCTCAATGTCGTCGAAGGCATGCAGTTCGACCGCGGTTATCTCTCCCCCTACTTCGTCACCGATCCCGAGAGAATGGAATGTATCCTTGAAGATGCCTACTTGCTGATTCACGAGAAGAAGATCAGCAACATGAAAGATATCCTTCCCGTGCTTGAGCAAATCGCCAAGTCCGGCAAGCCTTTCATCATCATCGCCGAAGACATCGAAGGCGAAGCGTTGGCCACCTTGGTGGTCAACAAGATTCGCGGCACGCTCCGTTGCGTCGCCGTCAAGGCCCCCGGCTTTGGCGATCGCCGTAAAGCGATGCTCGAAGACATCGCCATCTTGACCGGCGGCAAGCTGATCGCCGAAGAACTCGGCATCAAGCTCGACAACATCACGCTCGCCGATCTCGGCCGGGCCAAGAGAATCGTCGTAGACAAGGACAACACCACGCTGGTCGACGGCGCCGGCAAGAAGTCCGACCTCGAAGGCCGGATCAAACAGATCCGCGCCCAGACCGACGAGACCACGTCGGATTACGATCGTGAGAAGCTTCAGGAGCGTTTGGCCAAACTGATCGGCGGCGTCGCCGTGATCAACGTTGGCGCAGCCACTGAAATTGAAATGAAAGAAAAGAAAGCCCGCGTCGAAGACGCCCTCCACGCCACCCGCGCGGCGGTGGAAGAAGGCATCGTCCCCGGCGGCGGCGTCGCCCTGCTGCGCGCCTCCGCGGTGCTGGAGAAGCTACGCGCCTCGGAAGACGAACGATGGGGTGTCAACATCATCAAGCGCGTCGCTGAAGAGCCGCTGCGCCGCATCGCTATCAATGCCGGCGTCGAAGGCGCCATCGCTTTGCAAAAAGTGAAGGAAGGCAAAGGCGCGTTTGGCTTCAACGCGGCAACCGAAGAATACGAAGACCTCATGAAAGCCGGAGTCATCGACTCCGCCAAAGTCGTTCGCACCGCGTTGCAGAACGCCGCTTCGGTGGCGAGCATGCTGCTCACGACCGAAGCCATGGTCGCGGATAAACCGGAAGACAAATCCTCGATGCCGGGCATGCCTCCAGGCGGCGGCATGGGTGGAATGGGCGGCATGGGTGGAATGGGCGGTATGGGCGGCATGATGTAACGAAGCCGTCAGGTTAGCTAAAGACCCGCTGCAAGCGTCGCGCAACGCTTGTAGCGGGTCTTTTTTATTTCCCTCAACCTTGACTCCAAGCTACTTTCATATTATTTTGCTTTGAAACTTTTCCCTGGAATTATAACAATTTAGCAAACCTTTTCATGTTCGAATCGCTAACCGACAAACTCGAACTGACCTTCAAGCGCTTGCGCGGTCAGGGCAAGATTACCGAGACCAACATCGACGATGCGCTGCGCGACGTGCGCCTCGCCCTGCTTGAGGCTGACGTCCATCTGCAAGTGGTCAAGACCTTTCTTGAATCGGTCAAAACCAAGGCGATGGGCCAGGAAGTACTGCAGAGCCTGAGCCCAGAGCAGCAGTTCATCGGCATCGTGCGCGACGAACTGGTCACCTTGTTGGGCGGCGATTTTCGTGAATTGGATCTCAAGAGCGCGCCGCCTGTAGTAATCATGCTGGTCGGCCTGCAAGGTTCCGGTAAAACCACAACCTTGGCGAAGTTGGCGCGCTACTTAAAAAAAGAAAAGAAGCGCAGCCCCTATCTCGTGCCCGCCGATATTTATCGACCGGCGGCCATTGAGCAGTTAAAAATACTTGGCAACGAACTGGGATTGCCAGTTTACGATTCCGACCCAAAACTGTCGGCGGTAACGATTTGCCAGCGCGCCCTTGAAGAGGCCAAAAAAAAGTTCTGCGACGTCCTGCTCATCGATACCGCCGGCCGTTTGCATATCGATGAAGAGCTGATGCAGGAGCTGGCGTCGATCAAAGACGCCGTCCAACCCCATCAGATCCTGTTTGTCGCCGACTCGATGACGGGCCAAGATGCCGTCAACCAAGCCCGCGGTTTCGACGGTAAGCTTTCTTTGAGCGGCGTCATCCTGACCAAGCTCGACGGCGATGCTCGCGGCGGCGCGGCACTGTCGATTCGTCAGATGGTCGGCAAGCCGATCCTGTTTTCCGGTATCGGCGAAAAGCTCGACGCCTTCGAGCCCTTCTATCCGGATCGTTTGGCCTCGCGCATTCTCGGCATGGGCGACGTGCTGTCGTTGATCGACAAAGTGCAGCAAAACGTCGAGCACAAGGATGCCGAACGGTTACAGCAGGCGTTTCAAAAACAGCAATTCACGTTGGAAGAATTTCAGTTGCAGCTGCAACAGATCAAGCGCATGGGTCCGGTGGGCAGCCTGTTGGAAATGATTCCCGGCGGCAAAAAGCTCGCATCCCAAGTCGATTCGGAAAAAGCCGAGAAAGAACTCAAACGCGTCGAAGCGATCATCAACTCGATGACCCGCCAAGAGCGGCGCAATCCGGCGCTCTTGAACGGCAGCCGGCGCCGGCGCATCGCCGAAGGCAGCGGCACCACGGTCAACGATATCAACCGAGTGATGAAGCAGTTCCTCGAGATGAAAAAAATGATGCAACGGGTGAGCAAGCTGGGAATGAAATCGCTCATGGGCCACATGCCCACGCCGTTCAATTAACCAAGAAGGAAGTAATAGCATGAGTGTAAGTATTCGCATGAGCCGCCACGGCGCCAAGAAGAAACCCTTTTACCGCATCGTAGTCAGCGATCAACGTTTTCCCCGCGACGGCCGCTACATCGAGCAGGTCGGCACCTACGATCCGAGCGCCAAGGTCGGTGCCGTGAAACTCAACCAAGAAAAAATCGACAGCTGGATTAAGAAAGGCGCCAAGCCTTCGGAGACCGTCTCCCAGCTGATCAAGAAACAAAAGAAGGCCAGTTAGGACACGATCGAACCGATGAAAGACTTGGTTCAATATTTAGCCCAATCCTTGGTTAGCAATCCCGACGCCGTCGAGGTCAGCGAAAGCGAGAACGACGGCGCGACGATCTTGCAACTCAAGGTCGCCAAGGAAGATCTCGGCCGAGTGATCGGCAAACAGGGCCGCACCGCGAAGTCCATGCGCAGTTTGATCAACGCCGCGTCATCCCGCGACAATCGCCGCATTCTCCTCGAAATCGTCGAGGAGAAGTAATTCACTGGGCGGCACGCCGATGGCGGAACAACGAGTTGCCCTCGGTGAAATCGTCGCCACGCACGGGCTCGATGGCTGGCTGAAATTCAATCCCTACAACCTGGACGGCGACACGCTGGCGCCTGGGTTGCAAATTTATCTGGAAACTTCCACCGGCCAAGCGATCCACGAAATTGAATCGAGCAAGCCGCACAAAAACCAGTTGTTGGTCAAATTGCGCGGCATCGATCACATCGACGCCACCAAGCCGGTGATCGGCGCCATACTAGAAGTCGACAGCGCGGCGCTCCCCGAGCTCGAACCCGGTCAGTATTATCACTACGAAGTGATCGGCTTCGATGTCGTCGATCGGGATGGTCATCGGATCGGCAAGCTTACGGCCACAATCACCACCGCTGCCGGAGATCTCTACGTGGTTCAAGGTGCGGACAAAGAACATTTGATTCCAGCGGTCAAAGAGATGGTCGACAGAGTCGATTTCGAAGGGCAAAAAATAATCGTCGATCTACCCGATGGCCTGCTGGATTTATAATTCGCGCCAACCTGCCGCCCCATGGTCAAATTCACCGTCATCACCATTTTCCCGCATATGCTCGACTCCGCCCTGGGCCACAGCATTCTTAAAATCGCGCACGAGAAGAAATTGATCGAGGTCGATCAAGTCGACCTGCGTAGTTACACCCACGACCGCCACCACGTCACTGACGATTATCCCTACGGCGGCGGCCAGGGCATGGTGATGAAACCCGAGCCGCTGGTGGCGGCCATCGAAGATATTCGCGCAAAGAATCCCGGCGCCCGCGTCATCTTGCTGGCGCCCCAAGGACGGGTCTTCACTCAAGCCGAAGCGGCGCGTCTCGCCCTAGAAAAAAATCTTGTGCTGATCTGCGGCCGCTACGAAGGCATCGACGAGCGCGTCAAAGCTTTCGTCGATGAAGAACTCTCCATCGGCGACTACACGCTCAGCGGCGGCGAACCGGCGGCCAATATCGTCATCGACGCCGTAGCCCGTTTGATTCCCGGTGTACTCGGCAATGAAGCATCGCCGTTGGACGAATCTTTCAGCCATGGCCTGCTCGAATATCCCCAATACACCCGGCCGGAAGAATTCCGCGGCATGAAAGTTCCTGAGGTGCTGCTCTCCGGCAATCATGAGAAGGTTAAGCAATGGCGCCAACAGAAAAGCCTCGAACTAACGCGCGTCCGCCGGCCTGACATGCTGGCCAACCCTGCGCCGACAAGCGAATCTCAGACTGCCAGCGAAGCGCCGAAGGCCGATGTCTACTTGGCCCTGCTGCACTATCCGGTCTACGACAAAAATCATCAGGTGGTCACCACCGCGGTCACCAACATGGATATCCACGACATTTCCCGTTCCGGCCGCACTTACGGCGTACGCGGCTTTTATGTCGTGACGCCGACCAAGGCGCTGCAGAAGCTCGCCCTCAAAATTATCGAGCACTGGGAGACCGGCTACGGCAGCCAGTACAACGTCACCCGCAAGCAGGCCCTGGAACTCACCCGCATCGCCAACACCCTGGACGACGTGATCATCGATATCGAACGGGAAAGCGGCGAAAAGCCCGAGATCATCGTCACCTCAGCCCGGCCGATGGCGCAGCGGACCTCTTTCACCGCGCTGCGAGACATGTTAAAAAAGAAAGCTCGTCCCTATCTCATCATCTTCGGTACCGGATGGGGCCTGACAGAAACCGTATTTTCACAAGCAGACTACGTTCTGGAAGCGATCGAGGGCTACACCGACTACAACCACCTTGCGGTGCGTTCGGCGGCAGCCATCATTTTAGATCGCCTCATGGGACGACATGCATAGATTGGAGCAGAGATGAATCTCATCGACCAGCTGGAAGCCCAGCAAGCCAAACCGGAAGTCAAAGCCTTGCGCGCCGGAGAAACCGTGCGCGTCCACGTCAAAGTCGTCGAAGGCGAGAAAGAACGCACCCAGGTTTTCGAAGGCACCGTGATCGCCCTGTCGGGCACCGGCAATCGCGCCAACTTCACTGTACGAAAAATTTCCTACGGCGTCGGCGTCGAAAGAATCTTTCCGGTTCATTCACCGCGCATCGAAAAAGTCGAAATCATGTCGCGCGGCAAAGTGCGGCGCGCCAAACTCTACTACCTGCGCGAACTCTCCGGTAAAGCCGCGCGCCTGATCGTCATCGATAAGTAGGCCGACCCATTCACCACGAAGAGCGCGAAGGTTTGGAATACTTGAACTCCAACCTTCGTCTTCTTCGTGTTGAATACAACGCTACGGTAAAATCACCACAAACAATCTTGGTTTAGTTGAGCCTTGCCGAATGGCAAGACGAGCAGGCATGAAGCGCGCTAGCGCGCTATGCTAATCCGTCCCGAGAATCTTACCTTCGCCGTCGAAAACCGCGCCTGGATGAACCCGCAGCTCAGCGACCCTGGCGTCGCCCTTGAAAGAGCCGCCGGGCAACACTTCGAAAACACCCATGGTCTGCACCGAACCGACCAGTTTTCCTTCCAGCTGCACTTGGCGCGCCGATATATGCGCGTCCACTTGGGCGTTGGCACCGATCACTAGCATCTCGGTCGATTTGATCTCACCGGTGAAATGGCCGTCGATCTTAACCGGCAGGTTGTAGCTCAGCTTGCCGGAAATAGAAGAGTTTACGAACAACACCGTGCGCGGCGCCACACTTTGAATAAAGGATGGATTATCTTTCTCGTTTACTTCCGCCATGCGCGCTCCCCGTTGAAGCCTACGTTAACATCGACGCCCTCAGAAACAAAGGCAAAGCGGTGCGGAAAACGCAGCGCTACAATCGCGCATTGAATTTATGCTAGCATGCGCCCATGGATCTTTTTAGCGCCGTAGAAGCTGAAGCGGCGAAAGCGACGCAGCCGCTGGCGGAACGAATGCGGCCCGCAACGCTAGACGAATTCATCGGCCAAGAACATCTGCTCGGTCCGGGAAAACTTTTGCGCGGCGTCGCCGGCGCCGGCAAACTGCGCTCGCTGATCCTATGGGGACCGCCGGGCAGCGGCAAAACTACTCTCGCGCAGATTTTAGCGAATTCGGCGAACGCAACCTGCGTCCATTTCTCCGCGGTCACTTCCGGCGTCAAGGATCTGAAAAAAATCATTCAAGAAGCCGAACAATTGCAGCGCCACGGCAAACCCACCGTGTTGTTCGTCGACGAGATTCATCACTTCAACAAATCCCAGCAGGATAATTTTCTGCCCCACGTCGAACGCGGCACGATCATTTTGATCGGCGCGACCACGGAAAATCCATCCTTCGAAGTGATCTCTCCCCTGCTCTCTCGCTGCCAAGTTTTAGTGCTCAAAATGCTGTCGGCGGAACATCTGAGTACGATCGTCGACCGTGCTCTCAACGACAGCGAACGCGGCTTAGGCAAACTCGGGTTAGCGATAACGCCGGAAGGCCGGGACTTTTTGATTCAGCAAGCCCAGGGCGATTGCCGCGTGGCGCTCAATGGCCTGGAAAGCGCCGCCGCTTTGGCCGAATCGAACCGGCAAAAAGAAATCGGCCTTGCCCAGCTCCAAGAAGCGCTACAGAAAAGACCGCTGCAATACGACAAAGCGGGCGAGGAGCATTACAACGTCATCTCGGCGTTTATCAAAAGCCTGCGCGGCAGCGACGCCGACGCCGCGCTGTACTGGATGATGCGCATGATCGAAGCCGGCGAGGACGCCCTGTTCATCGCCCGGCGCATGGTGATCTTCGCCGCCGAAGACATCGGCAACGCCGACCCGCGGGCGCTGCAAGTCGCCGTCACCGCCAAAGACGCGGTCCATTTCGTCGGCTTGCCGGAGGGGCGAATTCCGTTGGCGCAAGCGGTGACCTATTTGGCCACCGCGCCGAAATCCAACGCCTCCTACAAAGCCATGCTCGCGGCAGCCGCCGATGTCGAAGCGCAGGGCGCGCTCCCAGTGCCGATGCATTTGCGCAACGCACCGACCGGATTAATGAAAAACTTGGGCTACGGCAAAGACTACAAATACGCGCATAATTACGACGGCCATATCGTCGAACAACAGCACCTGCCCGAACGACTCGCCGGCAAAAAATATTACACGCCCACCGACGCCGGCTACGAAAAACAAATCGCTGAGAGACTTAAGTTCTGGGACGAAGCGAAAAAGAAACCCAAGGGGTAATTCAAAATTTCAGATTCCAAATTCCAGATTTCAAATCGCTCCGGAATTTAATTTTGAATCTGGAATCTGGAATTTGTAATCGCCTCTGCCTAGGCGCGAATTCCCGCCAAATCGAGCAAGAACAGATACGAGAACGCGGTCTCGCGGTGGCGGCGGAAGCGGCCGGAGGCACCGCCGTGGCCCGCTTCCATGTTGGTTTTTAGCAGCAAAAGGTTGTCATCGGTCTTGAACGCGCGCAGCTTCGCCGCCCATTTGGCAGGTTCCCAATACAGCACTTGCGAGTCGTGTAAACCGCCGGTGATCAGCATCGCTGGATATTTTTTTCGCTCGACGTTGTCGTAAGGCGAATAGGACAGCATGTACTCATAAAACTCTTTGCGCTGCGGATCGCCCCACTCGTCATACTCACCGGCAGTGAGTGGGATCGAGGCGTCGAGCATGGTCGTCACGACGTCGACGAATGGCACCTCAGCGACGATACCTTTGAAAAGATCCGGCCGAAGATTGCTCACCGCGCCCATCAACAGGCCGCCGGCGCTCCGGCCCATGGCGAAGAGTTTTTCCGGCTGGGTGAACTTTTCACCAATGAGAAATTCCGCGCAGGCGATAAAATCGCTGAAGCTGTTGCGCTTGTTGAGCAGCTTGCCATCTTCATACCATTGCCGGCCGAGCTCCTGACCGCCGCGAATATGCGCGATGGCGAAAACGAAACCGCGGTCGACCAAACTCAAGCGCGGCGAGGCGAAGGCGGCGTCGATGCTAAAACCATAGGAACCGTAACCGTAAAGCAGCAGCGGATTTTGGCCGTCCCGTTTAAGCCCCTTGCGATAAAGAATCGATATGGGAACAGCGGTGCCGTCCGGCGCCGTCGCATGAAGCCGCTCGGTGACGTAGCGCTCAGCGGCGAAACCGCCGAGCACCTCTTCCTGCTTCAATAGGATTCGCTCGCGCGTATTCATGTCGACATCGTAAATCGACAGCGGCGTTTTCATCGAGGTATATTCGAAGCGCAGCGTCGCCGTGTCAAATTGCGGATTGGCGCCGACATGGACGCGGTAGGCCGGCTCGTCGAATTGCAAGTAGTGATCCGCGCCGGACCAAGAGTGCACGCGAATTTGCGTCAAACCGTGGGCCCGCTCTTCGACGACTAAGTGATCCTTGAAAAGCTCGAAGTCGCCGAGATACACGTCGTCGCGATGGGGAATGATTTCTTGCCAATGTTCCCGGCTCCGCTGCTCCAGCGGCGTTTGCATCAAACGAAAATTTTTCGCGCCGTCATTGGTGCGAATGATAAACCGGTCCTGATAGTGATCGATGTGATGCTCGTGACCGCGCACCCGCGCCAGAAATAGTTCGAATTCGCCGCCGGGATCGTCAGCGTCCAAGTAGCGGTACTCCTGGCATACCGTCTGCGACGACACGATCAGCAAAAACTTTTTCGACTTGGTCTTGAAAATATAGGCGCCGAAGGTCTCGTCGTTTTCCTGATAGACGAGGCGATCCTCGGCCGGATCCGCGCCGAGAACGTGGCGATAAATCTGATACTGGCGCAGCGTGGTGTCATCTTGCTTGGCGTAGAAAAGCGTCCGGTTATCGTTGGCCCAGACCAAGTTCTCGGTCACGTTGGTCAAGACATCAGAGCATAGCTCTCCGGTGGCGAGATTTTTCACGTAGGCGGTATGCACGCGCCGCCCTTGGGTGTCCACCGCGTAGGCGATCAGATCGTGGGCCGCGCTCACCGCCCAGCCGCCGATGGAAAAGAACTCGTGGCCCGCCGCCAGCTGGTTGGCATCGAGCATGATCTGTTCCGGCGCGTCTAGCGAGCCCCGCTTACGCGCATAGATCGCGTACTCTTTCCCCTCTTCGTAACGCGTGTAGTAAAAATAATCGTCGAGCCGGTACGGCACCGACATATCGGTCTGCTTGAAGCGCCCTTTGATCTCCTCGAACAACGCGGTTTCGAACGATTGCACATGCGCCATCGTCTGGGCGGCGCGCTCATTTTCGTCGTTCAAATACCGGATAACCTCGGGATTGTCCCGCTCCCGCAGCCAATAATAATCATCCACGCGCACAAGACCATGGCTCTCGAGTTTAGTGGGAAGCTTCTTAACCATTTTGGACCAATGCAAAATTCCTTATCCGATCATTTACGTCTGCTAATCTCTTCGACATCCACACCGCGCACCCAACCGATCAGGCCAGCTTTGGTCTTCACCATGTACCAGAACTCGCCGGCGCCGGAAACTTTGCCCATGGGAGCGATCTCTTCGGTTGCCGGTAATCGGGCGATCACTTCGGCGAAAGTATCTTGCTGGGCGCGCACCAACAGGGTGGCGCCTTTAGCGCGCAGCGCTGTCGGCATCGGTGTCGCCGGTTCGAGAATCATCGATGGAGCGGCGCCGGCAACGCTGTCACCAATCAAGGTGCGAATCGCCTCGACCACCTCATGGGTCGACCAATCCCGGGCGCCCGACTGCATACCGAGAACGTTGCCGCCGGCGTCGATCAAATAGCTCACCGGAATGCCGAAAACGCGATAAGCCACGCTGACCTTGCCGTCGCTGTCCAGGGGCGTCGTCAGGTTGAGACCGTTCTTGCGCATGAAGCTCGCCACCTGGGCGGCGTTTTCCTTTTGATTGACGGCGAACACCGCGAAACCTTGGCCGCCAAAATTGCGGCTCAAATTTTCCATCGACGGCATCTCGTCGCGGCACGGACCGCACCAGGTCGCCCAAAAATTCAACAACACCAAACTGCCCCGGTAACCGCTCAAACTCACCGGCCCGCCGCCGCCATCGCGCAAAGAAAAATCCGGCGCCTTGGTCATCGCCGGTTTGACCATTCCAAGCGCCTTAAGCAGCTCGTCCATGGAATTGCCGGCCGGTTTCTGCGCCATCGCCGGCCGCGGCGATATTCCCAGTATTATAATCGCGACTAGCAAAACTAACTTGGCAACACGTTCAAACATCAAAATCCTCCAAATCCATGGCAAAAAGAATACTACCTCATATGGCGCAAGGAATCACTGATGAAATCCGAGCCGCGATCACGCTGCCGCCGCATTGACACCCCGATTCGACATCGGCTACTGTGAACTAGCATCGATCCAGCGCGGAGACTACATGCAAAAAGTTTTAGCTCGTATCGCCGTAATCGCCATCCTAATCGGCATAGCCGCCAACGGCCTTCGCGCCCAAAGCGCGCCGGACAAGATCACCCTCGGCACGATTACGCTATCGCTCAACAATTTACCGATCTACGTCGCCCAGGACAAAGGCTTCTTCGCCAAAGAAAATATCTTCGTCGAAGCGGTGGTGCTAAACGCCAGCACGCTGGCGATTCCGGTGTTGATCGCCGGCTCGACCCAACTCTCGGCATCTTCGGCGATGACCACCATCCGAGCGGTCGAGAAAGGCGCGGCGCTGAAGATCGTCGGCGGCCTGACCAACGCGCCGGTCTACGATCTGTACGCCGGACCGAAGTATAAATCGTTCAAAGATTTGAAAGGCGCCATGATCGGCGTGTCGGGACTCATCACCAGCGACACGGTGATCATGAAGGAGATGCTCAAAGCCAACGGCATGGAATACCCGCGTGACTATTCCATGCGCGCCATGGGCAGCATGCCCGACCGCTTCCGCGCGATTCAGACCGGCAACATCGCCGCCGGGATCTTGAGTCCGCCCTACACCTTCGGAGCCGACGATATCGGCATGGTCAATCTAGGCGCCACGGCGAAGTACACGCCGAACTTCGTCCAAACGGTTTTTAATGTGCGCGCCGACTGGGCACAGGAGAAAAAACCGCTGTTGATCCGTTTTCTGCGCGCGATCCTGCGCGCCGATCAGTTCATTCACAATCAGAAAGAAGAAACCGTGGCGATCGTCGTCAAGCGCTTCAAGTACAATGAAAAACATTCCGAGGCGAGCTGGCGTTACTACATCAATAACAACGCCATCCCCAAAGACGGCGAGATCAACGCCAAAGGCATGGACAAAGTTTTACAGCTGCTTCAAGAAGACGGCACCCTCACCGCGCCGCTGCCGAAAGCAGAAAAGTATGTCGACATGAGCTACCTCGCCGAAGCGCGCCGCACGCTGCAATGACCTTCCTCACACTGCGGCGCCTAAACATCGCTTCATGAAATTTTTACGATTGGCTTTTGTCCCGGCGCTACTTTGCGCGCTGGCGATTTTGAATGCGGCGCCCGCGCGCGCGCAGACTGCGCAAAAGGCCCTCGTCTTCGGCTGGGACGGCACGGTGCCAGCGTTTGTTCGAGAAATGTTGGGCGCGGGTAAACTACCCAATCTTGCCAAACTCATCGCCGGCGGCGCCGTCGCAGAAGATGTTAAATCGGTATTTCCGTCAAAAACCGCGGCTGGATTCGCTGCGTTGATGACCGGCGCGCCGCCGCGCGTCACCGGCATCAGCGGCAACCGCGTGCCGCGCGCGCCGCAATCGGAATTTACCATTCTCGACAGTCTAGCCGGCTTTGCCGACGCGCCGCTGGGCGCTGAAGCGATTTGGACTGCCGCCCAGCGCAGCGGGAAAAAAATTATTGTTTCGCATATCCCATCCTTCGCCGAAGAACGCGCCGAACAAACCGTGCGGCTCGCCGGCTACAATCTGATCGCCGGCCGAGACGGCATCGTCACCAAGCGCGCTGTGCAAGCCGAGCCGAGCCAACCATGGCAAAACCCGCCGACGAGCGACGCAGCGCCGATAGAAATCGCTTTCACCGTCGGTGACTCCCATTTCGCCGGCCTGTTCATCGACGATCCCGCCGACCCGCAACTGGGCTACGACACTCTCGTCATCGCCAGCGCGCGAAACGGTAACCACATCAAAGTAAAACTCAAACCGGCGGCGCCGAGCGCCGGCGGCGAACTTTTCTGGAGCGCGCCGATCAGCGTCAAAGGCACCAACAGCCAAGAGGCCAAAAGTTATTTTCGACTGTTCGATCTCAAAGCCGACGGCAGCGATTTTTTTCTTTACTACACACGCCCCACACGCGAACTTGAACTTGACACGGCAAATGCCGTGGCCCGCGCTTTCATCGGCAACGGCGCCAGCATACTTTTTCAAAACGGCGCCTTCGGCCGCACGTTGGCCAACGGCGGTAGCGGCTACGCCGAAGCGCGCTATCTGGAAACCATGCTCTTCGCCCAGCATCAGTTGAGCGAAACCAACCGCTGGGCGATGGAAAATTTACCCTGGGATATTTTTCTCGCCTACACACCGTTTCCCGACGAAGCCGAGCACGCTTGGCGCGGCTGGCTCGACGACTCGCTGCCGAGCTATCGCGCGGAGCTGGTCGATAAGATTCGCCCGCTGTTAGAACGAGTCTACCGCTCCTGCGACGAGCAACTCGGCGTCCTGCTCGACAAGCGTCCCGACAACGCCATCGTCGCCGTGATTTCCGACCACGGCATGCAGGGAATCCACAGACGCGTGGCCCTCAACCAAGCGCTGCAGCAAAATGGTCTGCTCGTGTTGGACCGCCAAGGGCGGGTCGATCTGGCCCGTACCACAGTGCTTTATCCCGCCGTCAACAATGGCTACTTGCTGATCAATTCCACGCAGCGAAAAAGCGGCATCGTCAAGCCCGAAGAGCGCGCCGAGCTGGTGCGTAAGGTGAAAGAAATTTTGCTGGCGCTACGCGACGGCGAGCGGCCGATTGTCGCCGCCATCATCGACGCCGACGTTGACGGCGAAGCCAAAGGCATCGGCGGCGCCACCGGCGGCGATCTCTATATCGAGCTGGCGCCGGGCTACGACTTCGAACCGCGCATCGCCAGCGGTCCGTTGCTAAGCGACACCGAACCCTACGGCACCCACGGCGCCAACCCAGAGTCGGCTGCCATGCGAACTATCATGGTGCTGAACGGTCCCGGCATCCGCGCCGGCGCTAAACTAAACAGTGTCCAGCTCATCGACTTCGCCCCGACGCTGGCATGGCTCTTGAACTTGCCCAAACCCAAAGACGCCTCCGGCCGAGTGCTCTACGAGGCCTTCAGCGAACCGCGATGAAAAAAGGCATTGACGAAAACGTAAGGGCCGGTCGCGACCGGCCCTGCGTATTCGGATGATCAACCGCAAAGAACGCAAAAAATTCCGGGAGCACATCATGTCCAACGAATCGAATTGGCAACCGCTCGCGGTAGTTTCTCTCGACCAAGTGTTGCAGTTGAACGCTGAAGTGCTCGCGCTGCCGGATTGCCCGATTACCATCAGCGAAGATGTCTTCCGGATTCACGAGCTCGAACTGGATTGGGATATCGGCGTAGTGCAATACGCGCCGCGAGATGCGGGCAGCATTCCAACCGGACCGGATGGTAAGAAGGTCGGCATTTTTCTGCTGCACGGCGGCGTCTCGGATTTCAAATCGGTCGAACGGGTCGCGCGCCTACTCGCGGAAAAGTTCGCGGTCAAAGTCGCCACCATGACTTTTCCCGGCCGCTACTATTTTCACGATGCCGATCATGATTGGCCCGGCGAAGTCGAGAACGGCGACGGCACGGCGCGCACGCCGCTGTGGACCAAGGAAACCAAGATCACTGCCGATCAATACACTGTGGTGCAGGATCGATCCAAGCGGGAAAACTATGGCACGCTGATCTCCTTGGCCGCCAAAGAAGGCAGCGAATTCTATCACCGCATGGCGGCGTGGCCGGTGGCCTTCGAGCAGGCGATCAAGGAAACCGCGCGGCGCCAATTTCCGGAAAGTGAATTTTCGATTTACATCCACGGCCACTCCACCGGCGGTCCCTTCGCCATGATGGCGTCGCAAAGGATCGCCAATATCCAAGGCTTGATCGGCTGGGGAACTTCGCCCTTTGGCTGGATGTATCCGGTGGTCACCGGCGACGACTGGCGGTTTCCGTTCAACCAATTGCGCCTGCGCACCTGGCGCGACACCGCGCGCTATATGTATGAAGGAATGAAGGGAGAAGATATCGGTCTACCGATGTTGATCGAACTGACCTTCGAACGCTGGCAGAGCGCCCGGAAGCGGCCCAATTTCAAAGCTGAAGATTTCATCCACAAAAATTCCACCGGCGCCTTGGAAGCCGCGGCCCGCGCCGCCGCCGCGCGCTTGAAACTTTCTCAACGCGACACCAACGGCCTGGTGGAGCGCTATCTCAGCTACACCCGCGAACTCACCGGTGCAAATGTGAAACCGGTGCCAAACTTTCTCTCCATCCACGGCATCGACGACGACACGGTAACGTTAGAACGCTGCCAGCGTTCGCTGCCGCTGTTCGCGAAAATGAATCCAGCGCCAAAAGTACAAAGCCTTTCCCTAGGCGCCGGCGTCCACTCCTGGGGCTGGACCAACGAGAATCTACCGCAGGGCATCGTCCCGCCCGTAGCCAAACTTTGGCACGACGCGATCATGAACGGTTACTTCCTGCGCAAGTAATGCGAAGAAATAATTTCACCACAGAGAGCATAGAGAAAAGAGTTGTGCCCAAAACGAGCATGACCACGAGCCGCGATCGCTATACCCACTACCCCCGCTGCCGATGACACTTCCCCGTCCCTCGATGCAGGGGAAAATCCAGCGGAGCAAACATTGCTTCATCGACGATGTTTCCGTGGCGTGTCGTGGGCAATTGCCGCACGGAATTGTTTTGGTTCGAACCCCCAGCAAGGTGGCACCAGGCTCCATCATCATAATCGCCCGACTCGACGTAAACCCGTTGATCGCGTCTAACAGTTTTCCTCCCTTGACGGCAAAACTTCATCGGACGTATGATCCGATCGTTCGACCAAGCGCCTAGTGACCGCCGGCGATTGTTTGCGCGCGGCACGGCGAATACGGCCATTGCGGAGGAGCTCGCCATGTACATCGATTGCGATTCCCATTACTTCCCGGTGAAATTTCTCGAAGGCGTCAGCGCCAAATACCCCAACTCGCCTCGGGTCGTTAGAAATGGCGACGACGTGCGCTCGGTATTGCCGGACGGCACGTTGATCAAGAATCAAGCGCCAAAAGGGCGCTGGCACCTCGATACCCGGGACCAGCATGTGGACTGGGAAGGGTTCGATATCCATGTACTGATCCCGGAAAACCGCGAGCTGCTCTACACCTGGGATCGCGAGTTGGGCGGCGAGCTGGCGCGCCGTTACAACGACGCGGTGGCGCAGGATCTCAAAGAGTGCGCCCACCCGGAAAAGTATTATGGCGTCAGCTGGGTCTTTCTTCCCGACGTCGAAGAGTCCTGCCGCGAGCTTGAACGCTCGGTGAAGACTCTCGGTCTCAAGGCCGTGAAGTTCATGGGCGGTTTTGCCGACGCCAATCTCGGCGCGGAAAAACTTTGGCCGTTCTATCAGAAGTGCTGCGATCTCAACGTACCGATCCTGGTTCACGACACGGCATCGGATCGTGACGGCCATCCCAATCCGGCGCTGGTCGGCATCGAGCAGCTCTATCTGGAAGTCGACAACAACGCCCTGCCCTTCCTGCTCGCCTTCCCGTTCCGCTACATCGTCGACATGGGAAGTTTGATCCTGCGCGGCGCGCTGAAGGAATTTCCCAAGCTGCGCGTCTGCTTCGTCGAAGGGTCGGCGTCATTTGTGCCTTGGCTGATGGATCGCCTGGACATGGACCCGGCGGCAAAAAAGAAGTTGGGCAAACGGCCCAGAGACTTTTTCGATCAAATTTGGGTCTCCGCCTTTGCCGCTGAAGATTCTTTGAAATATGCCTGCGATTATTGGCAAAACCACAACCTCACCGTCGGCAGCGATTATCCCCACGGCGATCCGTCGGCGACCTGGAACTCGAAACAGGGCACCGTGCAGATGATCAAGGAAATGGCCGGCGTTTCCGACGCCGACAAAGAAAAAATCCTGGGCGGCAACGCCATGCGATTGTTCGGCATGGCATGAGAGTTATCTCTATAGATTATTAACCCGGATATTCACGGATGCCGAGCATGCAGGGAGGCCAGCGCAATGACCAAGCTCCTCATCGTTGCTCTCGGGTTGCTTATTCAGTTAAGCAACGGTGCTGAAGCCGATAGCGCATCGGCGCCGGCGAAACTGATCATCGCCCACGCCGCCAATAACCCGCGGGTGGCGCCGCTTTGGGTCACCGATGAGCACGGCTTGTTCGCCAAGTACGGCATCAAGGCGGAAGTTATTTTCATCCGCAACAGCGCCCTGTCGCTCAGCGCGCTCTATGCCAAAAGCATCGACGTCAGCCAAGCCGGCGGCATTTCCGTCCTCGGTGTCGGCGACAAAGGGCCCGAAGTCAAAATCATCGCGGCGCTTACCAGCAAACTCACCCACGACCTGGTTGCCCGGCCCGGTATCCACTCGGCGAAGGATCTGCGCGGCAAGCGCGTGGGCGTGCAAGTCATCGGCGGCAGCCTGTGGATCACCGCCATGCTGGCCCTCGAACAGCTCAAGATCGATGCCGTGCGCGACGACATCAAAGTTCTCACCATCGGCGATCAAACCGTGCTCGCCCAAGCGTTGGAGACCGGCGTTATCGATGCCGCGCCCCTCGACACCGCGTTCAGTCAGAAGCTCAAGAAAAAAGGCTTTCCGGTTTTGGTCGAACTCAACAAGACCAACAGCCGCACCGTCAGCTCCACCGTTGTGGTGCTCAATTCGTTCTTGCAGACCCAACCGCAAATCTTGGAAAATCTCTTGAAAGCCTTGATCGAGGGGGTGGCTTTCACCCTGGCGCCGGAAAACAAACCGCTGGTGGTACGGACGATCATGAAACGGTTGAAGTTGAGCGATCCGGCCGACGCCGAAGAGGGCTACGACGGTTTGGCCAAAGCCACCGACTTGAAACCCTATCCGTCCATGGAAGGCATGCGCAACATGCAGCGCTTCATGAAGACGCAAAACCCGCAGGTGGCCAATATCAACCTGGAGAGCCTCGTCGATTCTCGATTAGTAAAGAAACTCGACGACAGCGGCTTCATCGACCAGATGCTAAAAACCTACGGCATCGCCAAATAAGCCGTCGCGGTGGGAAAATTACAGATACCCCTTCTCGCGATAATACTTCTCCGCCCCCGAATGGAGTGGGAAATCGAGCGGGCCGGATTCCGTATTCGAGCAAAGTTGTTTCATTGACGGCGTCTCCGTCGCGTCGTAGGGGATATCCTTGCGAATTTTTTCCAGCACGGCGGCGATGTGGTAGGCCAAATCGTCGGGAAAGTCTTTGTGCACGACGATGGGCCAGCCGCTGAAATCCACCACCGTCGTCGGCTCGTCGATGCCGTCGATGCGGCCATGATCCAAGCGCGCCCGTTGGAAACCATACTGTTCCAATTTTTTCAGCACCGGCTCGGAGTAGGACAAAAATTTCATACCGTGCGCCACGGCAACGTCGCCCCAGGAGTCCATGCCTTCGTCGATCACCATATCGAGCTTGCCGGAAATAATCCCTTCGCGCCGGTGCGGATTGCTCGGCCGCACGACCTCATCGACCTTGCCGCCCCATTTGATGAAATGGTTTTGCGTGATGCCGTGGCATTTGAGTAAATACTTAATCGCGAAATCGACACAGTCGTTGACCGCAATGGAGACGCGCATCTTGGGTTTCTTGGCGATCAATTCTTCCATGGAGTTCACACCCAAGCGCGGCGACACCGCGATCACCAAGCGATCCCAGGACGGGAACACGGCCAATGCCCGCAGCGGACTTTTTTTCGTAAACGGCCCGACGCCGCGCACCGCCATGGACGGAATGATCGAAGGATTCAACCAGACCAGATCGAGCTTGCCGTTGGCGACCAACTTCGCGCCGTTGAGCCCACTGCACCAAGCCGGACTGACGCCGATAGTAAATGGATACGGCGGTCCCTTGCGTCCCTTTTTACCTCCGGGCAATTCGACCATAAGCCGAATCGCGCTGGTCAGCATCGTCGGTGCCTCTTCATAAAGCCCAGCAAGAATCTTCGTCGCCACCCGCGCCCGCATCAAGCTAGCGCTCATCGGTTTCACACTGCGATCGTCGTAAGCCACAATCTTTCTCCTTAAGGTGAATTGATGACAACGAACTATTCTGAATCCTGCACGCTGTCAACCTAATCCAACGAACGTAATGGCTTTCCTACGTTCGGTGGAAAGGCTATAAACAACGGGAAATAAGATATTTCCCGCAAAGACGCCAAGTCTCAAAGTTCGGACAATGAAGATCCTAATTTTTTCCGAACTTAGCGTCTTTGCGCCTTTGCGCGAGACAAATCCGATAAGGAGCCCAACACCATTCGCATCTTCCACTCTTTACGCTACCGCGACTACGCGATCTTCTGGTCCACCGATTTACTAGGCTCCCTCGGCCACTTCGTTCAGGAAGTCGCCTTATATTGGATCACGTATGAAATCACCGGTTCGGCGATGTCATTGGGAATTCTTGGCCTGTGCAGCGCGCTGCCCCGATTGATTCTCGGCGCCTTGAGCGGCGTCTTCGTCGACCGCTACGATCGCAAGCTGATGTTGATCCTGGTCAATCTCGTCTCGGTGCTGCCCATCGGAATTTTTTTGGCGATCCACAGTTTCGGCACGCTGGCGTTCTGGCATCTGCTGGTGTTGGAAATCCTCTCCGGCTCGATTCGCGCGATCAATCCCTCCGCGGCACAATCGATCCTCGCGGAACTGGTGCCGCGCGAACATGTCATGAACGCCGTCTCGCTCTACACCGTCGGCTTCAACATCGCGCGAACCGCGGGCCCATCCCTCGGCGGCGTGTTGATTTTGTTAATCGGCATCGATGGCTGCTATGCGGTGTTCGGCGCGACCCTTATCCTCGCGGGCATTGGCATGCTGTTTATTCATACGAATAAAGAACCCGCGGTGAAACGCGAAGAAAATTTCTTGCGCGAATTCAAAGAAGGTTTTCATTATGTCTGGCACGAACCGTTAATTTTAAGCAGCGTCATCGCCGCCTACACCTTCGCCGTGTTCATCGTCACCTACCAAAGTTTTCTTCCGGTGTTCGCCAAGGATATCTTGCAGGTCGGCCCGCGCGGACTGGGATTATTATTGGCGGCGCCAGGATTGGGCGGTATCGCGTCGCTGAGCTTTCTCGCATCGGTCGGCGAACGCTGGAACCGCGCCATGCTGCTCTGGGTCACGACCACGACGACGCCGATCTTTCTCATCCTCTTTTGTATCTCGCCGGTCTTCTGGCTGTCAGTTGCGTTGCTGGCACTAGTCGGCGCCGGCCAAGTGAGCTTTCGCACAATCAGCCGCGTGATCATCCAAATCGAAGCCCCGCGCAACCTCATGGGCCGCGTCATGAGCGTGTTCAACCTCGACCAAGGCATGCGTTCCATCGGTTCCATCGTCCTCGGCACCGCCGCAACGTTCTTCGGAGCGTCGTTGGGTATCGCGTTGACTGCGGGCGCGTCGTTGATCATAACGACAGCGCTATTCTATCGGTTGCTGGGAAAAACAAATGACCGTTGACTACGGAAGACTTTAACCACGAAAGGCACGAAACACACGAAATTTCGGCCCGGAGATTTCCGACCTTTTCGTGTCTTTCGTGGTTAATCGTCCGATGATCCCAAATCTGTCGTGTTTTGCGATTAGATGATAAGGAGTTCCAAATGAAATGCACGGTCTGCGGCGCTCACATGCATGCGATCACCACCGATTTGCCATTCAAACTGTCAGAGGATCGCATTGTTATCTTAAAGCAACTCCCGGTCTTGCAGTGCCAAGCGTGCCGCGAGTATCTCATCGAAGACGACGTTACGGTAATAATGAATACTAACTACAAGGCAACTATCGTGAACGACGATAAAAGGACCATTGACTGGGTGCCGATGGGAACAATAAAGTTACGTCCGAGAGACTTCACATCCAAAGACGCCGAATTCTTGATAGCAAGCCAAGGCTTGTT